>DASTEB010000182.1:0-2579 GCA_035710025.1 Chloroflexia bacterium | reverse complement strand
TACTTCCGCGGAAAGATGCGCGGCGAGCGGGCCGTGAAGGGCTCGGGTGTGCCGTACACCATCTTCCGCCCGTCGTTTCTAATAGGGCCGGGCGGCGAGTTCACCGCGCTGCTCAAGCAGCTTACTGCATTCCCCGTCGTGCCGGTGATCGGCCCGGGCAACTACCGCATGCAGCCCCTGTACGTGCGCGACATGGCCCGCTACTTCGCGCAGGCGCTGGATGACGAGCGCTTCGTCAACCAGACGCTCGAGGTGGGCGGCCCCGAGACTTTCGACTACAACGAGATGATGCGGAGGACCCTCGCGGCGCAGGGCAAGAAGGGCGTGCTGTTCAACGCGCCGCTGTTCATGGTCAAGCCGTTCGTGCCGGTGGTGGAGAAAGTGCTGCCCAACCTGCTCAGCCGCGACCAGCTGACCATGCTGCTCGAGGGGAGCATGACCACCGACCGCCGCCTCGAAGAGTGGGGCGGGTTCGAGCAGACCCCGTTCCGCCGGGCCATCCAGATCGCGCTGAACAGCCCGCCGCCCGCGACGTACGCCAAGGCGAAGATGCGCCCGAAGCAGGTAGGGGCATAGTAACTCGGAACAGAGAAAATACAGTAAAGAAGGCAATAAGGAGGATGGTGGGCCAAAGCCCACCATCCTCATTTAAGCGCCGGTGCTAAGCTGTGAGCGAGCGTTCGATCTGCCGCTTGAGCTGGTCCTTGGGGGCGAAGCCGACTATGCGGTTGAGTTCGCGGCCCCCCGCGAACACGATCAGGGTAGGGATGCTCGTGACCCCGTAGTTGATCATGGTCTCTTCGTTTTCGTCTGTATTCATTTTGACGAAGAGCATCTGGTCGCCGTACTCGTGGCTAAGCTCTTCGACAAGGGGGCTGACCATGCGGCAGGGGCCGCACCAGGGAGCCCAGAAATCTACTACGACAGGCTTCTCGGACTCGAGAACGACCTGCTGAAAATCGCTATCTTGTACGCTGGATAGTGTGCTGGTCTCAGCCATCTTATGTAATCTCCATATGAAGTAATGAAGCAGCGCTGCTTCTTTGCGCCCGCCCAGGCCGCACCCGCTAACCGGGCTTCCGGGTGGTGCACAGCCATTATACCTTGCACGTTTCATACCAGTCAAGAAAACGGCCGGGCGGCGAAATGCTCGCACCGGACCGTCAATCAGGCACGAATTGCGCTCTCAGGTGGCCGGAGTTTTCCACATCGGCGCGCTAGCCCGGCTTAATACGGGCCCTGCGGGGTGTCACACAGTCCTCCCAGCGTGCAAACACCCCACAGGGCCTACATGCATCTACGGCCCCCGGTTACACTCGCCGTGCGCTAGCGGTAGAGCATTTCGTAGAAGCCGTAATTGAGGTACACGCGGCGCAGGTAGTCCTCGGTCTCGAACAGGTCGACGCGCTCGATGAACAGGTCAGGGTCGAACAGGGCCGAGCCTTGCAGCCAGCGCGCCGCGTTACCCGGCCCGCCGTTGTAGGCCGCCAGCGCCGGCAGGACCTTGCGGTCGAACTGGGGTAGGTTGCTGGCGAGGTAGTAGGTGCCGTAGCGGATGCTCACGTGAGGCAGGAACAGGTCTTGCGTCGTGTAGCCCGTATCACCCAGCGCGTCCGCGATGCCCTGCCCGGTGGACGGTATCACCTGGGCGAGGCCGCGCGCCTCGGCGTGCGACAGCGCGTCGGGCACGAACTGGCTCTCCTGCCTCATCAGCGCGTACATGAGCAGCGGGTCGATGTCGCGCTCTCGCGCCTCGCCCATGACCAGTCCCCCGTAGGGCGTGGGGTAGATCGTCTTGAGCAGCAGCGCGGGCAGGCCGTGCCGTTCCTGCCCGCGGGCAAGCATCTCGGCGATCAGCATCGAGGTGAACGTATCGGCGTGGTAGCGCAGATAGCTCACCAGCCGGGCCAGCGCGTGGTAGTCGCCCCGTTGGATCATGCGCTCGGCGGCGGCGCGCATCGCGGTGTAGCCCTCGTCGTCGAAGCCGAGGCGCAGCAGCGCGGCTGCCCGCTCAACCTCGGGGTCAACGCCACCGCTCGCCGGGGTGATGGTGGCGGTGGCTGTGGCTGTCACGGTGGACGTGAGCGATGAGGCCCACGACAGTAGCTCGGCGCGCTCGCCAAGTTCGCCCTGGAAGTCCACACCGAGGTCTGCGGCATCAACCCCGGCCTCGGAGAAAGTGAGGGCGACGGGGCCGCCGTCCGGCTCGCCGTCGAGGATGGAGCGGGCGCGGAAGGCGGTATAGGTGTTGGGGGCCAACGGCTCCACCTGCTCGAGCGTGCCGCGCCAGCCCGGTTCGCCCCGCTTCTTCTGCAGCTTACCCGCCCAGAAGACGGCTTCGGCCTTGATGGTGGGCGAGATGCTCTCGGCGGCGAGCAGCGGCTCGAGCAGCGACCAAGTTGTATCGCCGTCCTCCAGACGGTAGGCCAGCACGGCCCCGTTCACCCGGGCGAGGTGGGTCTGGTCGCCCGAGTCGGGGTAGACTTCGACCGCCTGCTTGTAGGTGCCGAGCGCCTCGTCCCACAGGGCCTGCTCGACCAGCGCGTCGCCCGCCCGCCGCGCGGCTTCGGGTGCCTCGG
>DASTEB010000181.1:0-2185 GCA_035710025.1 Chloroflexia bacterium | reverse complement strand
GGCCGCGAACTTGGTGAAGATGCCGAAGATAAGGGCCAGCCCTACCAGTACCTCTCCCAGCACCACCAGCGTGGAGAACAACTCGGCGTTGGGCAGGAATACGCCGTTGATCAGCCCTACGTACCAGCCCTGCACCTCGGGGTGATCGCCCGTGGCTGCCTTGCCCAGCGCCCCCTTCATGAACCCGCCGATGGCGTTCTGCCCGACCCACTTGCCCGACATGAGCTTGTCCCACCCCGCGGTGAAGAACTCGTAGCCCACGAACAGCCGCAGCACCAGCCAGAACAGTCCCGTGTACCTTGCCTGCGTGAACACCGTCTTGATCGTTTCCACTTCCTTCTTCTCCCTTCTCCCTTTCTGTGGAGGTGTAGCGCGCTGTGCGCGCTTACATTGTTGGTTGTAATAACCACTCGCCCGGTCCCGGCCACCTGCCAGGTTGTTTGTTCGTTACGTCACAATGTTACCGGTCAGGGGTTGGCCTGCGGGTACATGCGGGTTAACGCTCGGTGAACAGTCCGTGGCGAATGGTTGAAGTATGTAGTTTTCCGGTTAAAGGGGGAGAAAAAGAGGTCTACGTGGGGAAATGTGCTCGCCACTCCGAGGGTGCAGTCTCTCCGTAGGCGATCTCTTGCGCACCAAGGAATCGGGCAAGCTCGCCGATTGCCGCGCCCACTGCGCGGCCGGTGTCAGCGTCCAGCGGGGCGGCAGGCTCGGCGTACACGGCGTTTACGTTGAGCCGCTTCGACTTGCGGTCCATCAGCGGGTCGATGCGCCCGATCAGGCGGTCGCCGTGCAGGATTGGCAGCACGTAGTACCCGTACTTGCGCTTGTCCCTGGGCACGTAGATCTCGATGCGGTACTCGTAGTCGAAAAGCAGCTCGATGCGCGAGCGGTCGGCGATGAGGTTATCGAACGGGGAAAGCAGCGTGGTGCGGGGCTGCCATTGCCCGTCGTTCACCTGCTCGAGCATGGGCACGTCGTCGCGGTGGACGTACCAGGGCCCAGCTTTCTGGAGTCGCGCGTCCTCCATCGTCACCCGGCGGATCACACCTTCGGCCTCCAGGTCCTTCAGCACCGAGTCTAGGTCCCAGTACCGCGAGCGCGTGTAGTTGTAGTCGATTTCGCGCTTGCGAGCGACGCCAAGCTGGCGCAGGGACCGTTCGACCGCCTGGCGCACGGCCTCACGCTCCGGCAGCTCGTCGCGGGGCGTCCACTCGGGAAGCACTCGCTCGGCCAGGTCCCACAGGCGCGTCTGCCCCTGGCGCCCCGCCACCATGATGATGCCCTGCGCCCACAGGAAGTCTAGCATGCGAGTGACGTTTCGGTCGTTGGTCCAGCCCGAGGACCACCACGACACCGTTGCCTTGCTTTCGATGTCCTTCGAGGCAACCGGGCCGCGCTCTCGCATCAGGTCAATTACGTGGTCGTGAAGCTCCTTGTTCGCCTCGATCCAGCTGTGTATCTCGACTGCCCAGCCGGTTTTGCCCGTGCGCAAGCGGCGCATGCGGGCATAGTGGATCGGGTAGTCCTCGGTGAGTACGATGGATGCCGCGTGCGCCCAGTACTCGAACAAAGCACGCTGCTCCCACAGCAACTGGTCGAGCAGCGCGGTATCGTACGGGCCTATGCGGCTGAAGGGCACGAGAACGTTGCTGCGAGCCACTGCGCTGGTGGGGTCGAGCTGCAGGCAGCCTATGTCGCGGACGATTTCGAGAAGCCCTTCCGTGTCGGGCGTGGGGCGGGGGCCTGCGAGCCGCTGGTTCTGCACGGCGAGGCGGCGGACCTGTCGAGTGCTAACGGGGGTTTCGCTCATGCGGCAGATTATAGCACGAATTTTCTACACATCCATCGGTCCACGGTCCGAATTGGTTGTTATCCTCAGCGCGCCCGGTAGATTGTGTAGCGGGGCTCGGTGATTTCCGGCGAGGCGACCTGCCCGAGGGCTTCCAGGGTGTCGGCTGTCAGCCGCGCTTCGCCCCGGTCGTGAACGACCACCAGCCCGGCCGCGGCCGCGCGGTCCAGGAAGTCGACCTGGGGGGCGGGGCGGTGCATGACGGCGTAAGGGTCGTTGCCGCCGTGCTGCCCGCGCAGGGCCGCATCCGCGAGGTCGCCCCAATCCTGCCTGCCGAGGTCCAGGCCCAGGTAGATCATATGCCCGTAGCTATCCAACAGGTAGCCGGTGGAG
>DASTEB010000180.1:0-3087 GCA_035710025.1 Chloroflexia bacterium | reverse complement strand
CCCAGGAAGCACACCGTCACCATCGCCGAGATAATCACCATGGCGATGTACTCGGCCAGGAAGAAAAGGCCGAAGCGTATGCCCGAGTACTCGGTGTGGTAGCCCGACACAAGCTCTGACTCGGCCTCGGGCAGGTCGAAGGGCAACCTGTTGGTCTCGGCGATGCCGGACGTCAGGAAGATAATGAAGCCGACCGGCTGAAGCAGGATGAACCAGATGCCGGGCTGGCCCCACTGGCGCAAGTTGTCGGTAATGGCCGGGTGCTGGGCGACCACTATGTCGTTCATGTTGAGCGTGCCTGACAGCAGGAACACGCCGACCAGCGAGATGCCCAGCGTAAGCTCGTAGCTGATTACCTGGGCCGAGGCACGCAGCCCGCCGAGCAGCGAGTACTTACTGTTGGAGCCCCAGCCGGCCATGATGATGCCGTACACGCCCAGCGAGGAGAGGGCCAGGATCATGACGGCGCCCACGTTGACCTCGCTGATGAACCAGTCCATCTCGTAGCCGAACACGTTGAGGTAGCCCGGCTGTCCCTCGCGCGGGCCGAACGGAATGATGGCGAGCGCGCTCAACGATGTGAACGTGGCGACCACGGGCGCGAGGAAGAAGACCACCTTGTCCGCAGTGGACGGCGTGGTGTCCTCTTTCTTGATCATCTTGATCAGGTCGGCGAAGCTCTGCAGCGCGCCAACCGGCCCCGCGCGGTTCGGGCCGATACGCGCCTGCATGCCGGCCATGACCTTGCGCTCGAAGTACACGAGGAAAGCCACGATCACCAGCGACAGGTTCATTATGACGAACGCGAAGATGGCCTTCGCGACTATGTCAACCCAGTCCATGTTTCCTCCGGTACGTGTCAGTGACGAGGGGTGAGAGGTAAGTCCTCGTCCCTCGTCACTACAACGGCTGCAACCCCGTATCGAGCACGTTCGCGGTTGCCACAGGCTCAAGCTCTTCGCGGGCCGCCATGTGCGGGGCGGGCTTGACGCCTATCGCCACGGTCTTGCGGCCGCCCGTCTGGTCGGCCATGATCTGCGTATATGCGGTGCGCACCGCGGCGTTGGTGCCCACCTGCTCCATCGTGACGGCCAGGAACGCCGTACCTTCGGGCACGCGGTCGTACACCAGCGACACCGCATACACCGGGTCGGAGGCGGGCGCGCCCTGAATGGTGACTTCGACAGGCACCTGGTTCTCTACACCCAGGCGCATGGCGTCCGCCGGGTTCAGGTGCAGGCGCGGGTCGGGCTCCACGCGGCTGAGGCCGTAGCTGTGGCGGCTCAGCGTGCCCGTCCTGAACGGGAAGAGCGGCAAGCCGACGGTCGCCCGCAGCGTATCGCCGCCCATCGGAGCGCTCGGCGCCGGTGCAGGCTCCGCACCCTCCCACAGGTGCGCCTTGCCCGACGCAGTCGGGAAGCCGTCGGCGTACAGGTAGGGCGAACCCTGGTCGGTGCGCGACGTGCAAGGCCACATCAGGCTGCGTATCTTCAGCTGCTTGTACGAGGTTGCCGCCGGCATCGGGATCGCGTCGTCCACGAACTCGGTGATGTCGAGGCGCGGGTAGCTCATGCCCGCGTACTGGGGCACAACCCGGGCGATTTCGGCGAACACCTGGGTCGGGCTGACCGCGGGCAGCGGCACGCCCAGGCGCTGCCCGATACCGGCGATGATCTCGTGGTCGGGCTTTGTCGCGCCGACCGGCTGGATTGCCTGGCGGACGCGCTGCACGCGGCGCTCGGTGTTGGTGAAGGTGCCCTCCTTCTCGGCGTAGGACGATGCGGGCAGGATCACATCGGCAAGCTCTGCCGTCTCGTTCACGAAGATGTCTTGCACAACCAGGAAGTCGAGCTTCTCGAGCGCCTGCCGCACCCTGCGTGCCTCCGGCTCGTCGAGGCCCGCGACCGGGTTCGCGCCGACCACCCACATGGCGTTCAATTCGGAGTCGAACGCCGCGGCCATCATGGCTGCGAGGCCCAGGCCCGGCTCAGCCGGCACTTCCATGTCTGCCGCGTCGCCCGTGATGCCCCAAAGCTCCTCTAGCTCACGGGCATTGTCGGCGTTGACGGGGCGGTAGCCCGGGAAGTAGCCCGGCTGCGCGCCCATGTCGTTCGCGCCCAGTGAGTTGGCGTCCGACACCAGGGGATTGACCCCGGCGCCCGCCCGGCCGATATTGCCCGTGGCGAGGGCCATGCTGGTCAGCGCGGCCACGGTGCCCGCGGTAATTGTGTACGGCCCCCAGGCCGAGAAGACGATGGTGGACGGCGGGAACTGCCCGCTCTCGGGGCGCGTGACTTCGTGCGACCTGATGGCACTGAGCATCGCGTCGCCCGCCATCTCGTCCGCCGCGCCGTTCTTCGACACCGGCAGGTTGCTCGGGTGGGTGGGCTGGGGCAAGTTGACCGGGCCGTTGTTCTGCCCGCCCGTGGCATACAGGTAGGCGGCGGCCACTATGTCACGAGCAGGGACGCCCGTGGCCTCGCTTACGGCGTCGAGCGCGTAAGGAGCGCCCGCCAGCAGCGAGAGGTACATGGCGCCGTTGTCTGCCAGCCCGTCGAGCACCGTCCGGTCGATCAGCCCGGCGTCGAGCGCCACGCGGGCGATGCCGCTCACCAGCAATTCCTCGGTGCCCGCCTTCGGGGCGAGCCACAGGGTGGCCCACTCGCACATCTTGGTCCAGCGCGGGCTGACCACGATCAGCTTCTTGTCGGTCAGGCGTACCATGCGCTGTAGCTCGTATGCGTACACCGGGTGCGTCTCGTAGATGCTCTCGCCCACCGTGAGCACGCACCCCGCCTTCTGGCGCGTGTCGAGCAGGTTGTTGGTGGCGGCGGGGTAGCCGAGCATCGCGCCGAGCGTCTCCAGCGCGGGGGCGTGCTGGCTGCGCCCGTCCCAGTCGATATTGTTCGTGCCGAGGCCCAGGCGTGCCACCTTCTGGAGCAGGTAGTTCTCTTCGTTCGACAGCTTGGGCGAGGCGACCACGCCCACCCGGCCCCGGTGCTCCTTGAGCTTCGAGGCCACCAGATCGAGAGCTTCGTCCCACGTGGCCTGCACCAGCCGCCCGTCGCGGCGCACCAGCGGAGTGCT
>DASTEB010000179.1:0-2797 GCA_035710025.1 Chloroflexia bacterium | reverse complement strand
GTGAACGTGGGCCGCCCCACGCGGGCGTCAAGCTCGATATCGTATCGCCGCGGCTTTACATTGGCGGGCAGCCGGTATGCGCGGCGGTTCTCTACTGTAGCGGTCATCGTCGAATTGGTCCTCCATTAGTCTTGCGCGCCTTGCACGCTCTTCGCGGCAGCTCCTCGGCGCGCACCTTCCATCAATATCTAATGTCCGCTGGCAGGAAGGCGGTTCATTATACCAGCCTAGGTCCCCCTCTGCCTCGTCTGCTCCTCGACCAGGCGAAGCTCCGTCAGCAGGTCGTTGGCCGCGACGAACAGGGGGTACAGCGGGCTTCCCGGACTTGTTACCTCCGGCCCCGGCGCGGTGGCGGCGTGGATCCCGCCCGGCGTGAGCAGCGCGAACCGCACCATATCTTGACCGGGCAGATCGTTGCCTTCGGCCTCCGGGATCGCGTCGAGCATCAACTGCCCTGTCGCGACGAGCGCCCGGGCCGCCCGGTCGATGCCGGGAAACTGGGACAGGTCGCCGATTAGCCCGCCGCCGCTGCTGAAGAACAACCGCGCATCGCCGTTCGCGAAACCGGCGGCTATGGCAACCCCACCCCCGATGCCAAGCTCCGTCACGACACCAAGCACGCGGTCACTCTCGGCCACGCCCTCCGGCGCACCGCCTGCTCCTTCGCGCGCTTCGTCCAGCCGCTGCTCGGAGTAGAGCAGGTCGCGCATGCCCATCATCACGTCCACGGCTATTCCAGCCCCACGCGGCGGTACGCATCGTCCACGTATTCCAGGTGCCGCTCCATGCTCATTAGCTCGCGAAGATCCTCGTCGGCGATGCGCTCCCTGACTTCCGGGTCGGCGTGTATGCGCTCGAGGAAGCTTGGGCCGGTCTCGCCTCGGGCGTCGGCCTCCCATACTTGCATGGCGTAGCGCTGCACGATCTTGTACGCCTCCTGGCGGTCCATGCCGCCCTCGGTAAGCGCCAGCATCACCGGCTGCGAGAACACCAGCCCGCCCGTCATCTCGAGGTTGCGCTTCATGCGGCCGGGGTATACGTTCAGCCCGCTCATGATCGCGTCGAACTGGCTCAGCATGTAGTCGACGAGCGTGAACGCGCCGGGGAAAATCACCCGCTCGGCCGAAGAGTGCGAGATGTCGCGCTCGTGCCACAGCGCCACGTCCTCCATACCCGTCAGCGCGAACCCGCGCACCACCCTCGCCAGCCCGCTGATGCGCTCGCTCTTGTGCGGGTTGCGCTTGTGCGGCATGGCCGACGACCCCTGCTGTGCCTCGCCGAACGGCTCCTCTACTTCCCGCACCTCGGTGCGCTGCAGGTGCCGTATCTCCGTGGCGAACTTGTCGAGCGACGAGGCGAGCAGCGCCAGCGCGTTCAGCACCGCCGCGTGCCTGTCGCGCTGCACAATCTGCGTCGACACGGGGTCGGTGCCCAGGTCCAGCCGCTGCAGCGCTCGGTCCTCTACCTCGGGCGGCACGTTGGCGTGCGTGCCCACCGCCCCCGAAATCTTGCCGACCGCGATGTCCTTCCGCGCGGCCTCCAGCCTGTGAAGGTGCCGCCCGATCTCGTCGTACCACGTCAGCACTTTCAGCCCAAAGGTGGTCGGCTCGGCGTGTACCCCGTGCGTGCGCCCTATCATGACGGTGTGCTTGTGCTCCAGCGCGACGGCCGCCAGTGTCACGCGCAGCCCCTCGACGCCCTCGACGATCAGGTCCATCGCCTCGCGTATCTGCAGCGCGAGTGCGGTGTCCACCACGTCGGACGAGGTCAGTCCCAGGTGAACGTAGCGCGCCGCGTCGGGGTCGGACAGGCTGTCGGTGGCCGCCTTGAGGAAGGCAATCACGTCGTGGTCGGTCTGCTTCTCGTACTCGTTCATGAGGGCAAGGTCGATCTTGCCCTCGCGCAGCACGGCCAGCGCCGAGGCAGGCACACGCCCCAGGTCGGCCCACGCCTCGCATACGGCAAGCTCCACCTGCCACCACAGGTCGACTTTGCGCTGGGCCGACCATACCGCGCCCATCTTCGGGTTGGTATACCGCTCGATGTTCATCCCTGTCTTCCCCCGTTTGCCTGCTTGTGAGACGTCTCGCCTTCCCCGCGGGGGGCCTCCGAGATGCTGCCCACGCCCGCCAACGCGTCAAGCTCGGCTGCGCGCTCGGCCTCGGTCTGCGCGGCGATCTTCTTTGTCTTGCGCCTGGCGCGCAGCAGGAACACGAAGACCGGGGCGAGTATCGCCTCGGCCGCGATCAAAAACACTATTCCGGCGGTAAGCTGGTTCTGCCAGAGGAGCGAGCACGCGAAGCAAGAAGTGAGCACCCCGATAATGGCTATCCAGCCGATGTATCGCTGCGTCTTTGCGTCGGGCACGAGAGTCCCTCTATCTGCGAAGTATGCGGCTACGGAGCCTTATCGCCGCCAGGCTCCTGCGCGGTATCGTCTGGCCCGGCGTCCGCCGACAACATGCTCTCGGCCCGCTCGCCCGCGGCCTCCACCTCGCGCTGCCACCGGGCATTACGCAGGCGGCCGTACTGCCGGTAGAACCCGAACGCCAGCGCTGTCACGAGCAGCGCCACGACAAGGTAGTACACCGCCGTGCCCCGGTCGCCGGACAGCGCGATGGCGATGGCGGCTACGTAGCCAAGTATAGCCGATACCACCGCCACCCACAGCATCACTCTCGCCGTGCTCTCTGTCACGGCCGTACCACGCCCCACAGCCCCGCCGCATCGTACTCGGTAATCAGCGTCGGCGTGATCTCGTTCAGCAGGTCGCGCCCCGGCGCTCGCGTATGCACGCG
>DASTEB010000178.1:0-7564 GCA_035710025.1 Chloroflexia bacterium | reverse complement strand
GACCTGCCCTACCTGCGAAAGGTGATCGTGGGCGGCGACCTCGGTGTCGTCGCGCAGCTCGATCGGCCCGAGGACTACGCCTCCGCCATCAACACCATTCTCGACTTGTCCGACCGCGCCGCCCGCCTCAAGGAGAACCTGCGCCGGGCTGCCCCGAACTATACCTGGTCGGCACAGGCCGCTAAGCTGGTCGAGGCTTACCGAAGGCTAGATTCGGGGCCGCACGGCGAGGTCGAGTAGCCACGCCATGTCCATGGTGATTGACGGCGACCACAGCCGGTAACGCACGGTCTCGCCGCTCGGCCCGCTCCGCAGGTAATCGGCGTGCTCTTCGGATAGCGACGAAAGCGGCACGGGCGTGTCCCTGCTCGATTCCAGCACGGGTGGGTCGACACGGCGGTACTTCATGGCCGTCTTGAAGTGAGGCTCTCCCTCGCCCACCACGATGAACTCGGTGCCCGGCACCAGCAGGGCGAGGTAGGCCTCCACCTTCGGGTCGTCGAGCGCGCGGAGCTTGCTCATCGCCTCGTCGTCCGTCGAGAACAGGTCGGCGTCGGTGAAGCCGCCGATGTCGTACGCCCGACGTATCGCCCCGGCCAGCGCCCAGTACGACCCGGCCTCCGACGGCGCAGACCAAAGCTCCGCGTTGGCAACGGCGTACAGCCGCCCGAACCACTCGGCAGCGCCAAGGTCGCCCACCACGATCTCGCCGTCATGCACCCGCAGGGTGTCGGCGAAAGCCCGCGCCTCCTCGACCGTGGCAAGTTTCGCGGTAACTGAGTCGCGAAGGGCGTAGTCCAGCCGATCGGCGCACAGGCCGGGCAGCGGCTTCTCCAGCAGGGTGTACGCCTCAGGTTCCAGCCCGGCGCGCAGCGGGAGGCCCTGGCGCTCGAGAATGGCCGGCACGTCCGACCCCATCACGATTTCGTGCTGGAACCGCTCGTGGAAGTTGTGCTCCTCGTTGGGGAAAAGCACGTCGGCCGTATGGGAGAAGGCCGTATGGGGCACGTCGTGCAGCAGACCGGCCACCCGCTCCTCCAGGCTCGCGCCAAGCAGCCGGAGCAGGTGCATCACACCCAGGCTGTGCTCGTAGCGCGTCGACGGCTTGCGGTCAGGGAAGAGGTAGTAGCTCGCGCCGGACTGGTGTATTCCGCGCAGCCGCTGCACCGGGCCTGACCGCGCAAGCTCCTCGAGCACAGGCTCGTCCAGTGTTATCTCGCCCCACAGCCTGTCGGGCACGGTCACCACAACCGTACCTCGGCGAACCGCTCGTACAGCCGCCCGCTTGCCCCCGCCTGCTCGGCGGCCTGCGTGTCGAGCGTGCGCATCCAGTCGAGCGCGTCGTCCCCTTTGGGGAACTGGCTGGCGTGGGCCAGGCTGGCCGCTACTTTGCGGTCGTACACATCCGTCACGTCTATGGCGACGCTCGGGCTCGCCGGGCTGAACAGGTATGCCCGCGACACCTTGCCGACGCCTGCCATCTGCAACTGCTCGGGATGGTAGAAGGGCATGCGCGAGGGGATCAGCGCGTCAATGGCGGCGCGCCCGGCTGCCCTGTGGTCCGGGTGGATCTGGCCCGGCCAGTCGGGGTCGAAGGTGAACAGCACGTCGGGCTGCCAGAGCCTGTAGTACATCGCGACCTGAGAGCGCAGCGCCAGCCCCGCCTCAAGCTCCCCGTCGTGGTGCTCCAGCACGGCCACTTCGCTGAAGCCCAGCATCTCCGCGCCCCGGCGCGCCTCCTCCAGCCGCAGCGCCGCCAGTGAGTCCCGCGACAGCCCCAGGTCGTGGCTGCCCAGGTCGCCCCGGGTGCAAATCAGCTCGAACAGCTCGACGCCTCGGTCCGCCAGCAGCCCTGCCGTCGCGCCCATCATGGTCTCCATGTCGTCCGCATGGGCGCACACCACGATAGCACGTTCAACTCCCTCAAACGCCTCGATCCCTCGCATACTCGTCACAGGCCTACCTCCGCAAGTGCAAACTCAGCCTACATCCTACCCCACAACCGGCATTAGCACCAACCGACGGGTTACGTGATGCGTGATGCGTGAGCACGTCACTGCCGCGTTGTGCGGAGTATACCGGCGTGCCGGGGCGAGTTCACGCATCACGCATCACGCATCACGCATCAGGTGACGGCCTCAATCACGCACAATCCGTATTGTATTCACGCCCAAAAGCGTGTATACTATACAGGTAGCATTATGCCTACGAGCCTTGCTTGACAGGAGAGGGAGAAGAGCAGTGCGAACCGCTCCGCATCTCAATCTACCATAGCCGGGGCTGCCCCCACCGGGTGGCCGGTCCGCGACGGTGAAAAGCAAGGCCGGGGTAGCTACCCTGGCCTTTTAGTTTGCTATCCCGAAGGAGGGAAAACGCTTACCGCATGAAAAAGAAGACTCACTACCCGAAGAAATCGCAACCCAATCGTAACCCCGCCGCCCAGGCTCCTGCCGGCCCGCGCCGCACGCGCGACGACGTGATCACCATGGACGGCACGGTAGTAGACGCCTTGCCGAACGCCCTGTTCAACGTGGAGCTTGAGAACGGCATCCGCGTGCTCGGACACATCTCGGGCAAGATGCGCACGAACTACATCAGGATCGTGCCGGGCGACCGCGTGCTCGTGGAGCTTTCGCCCTACGACCTGAGCAAGGGCCGTATCACCTTCCGCTACCGCTAGTCCAACCGGCCCCGGGAGTGCTGCCGCGCGCCTCGCGCCCGCGGCGGGGAGCCGTTACCCTCTCACGGTCCCGGTCCGCCACCACCCGATGAAGCTCGTAGCGTTCGACGGCGACAACACCCTTTGGACGCCCCTCAGCGGCCTCTACCTAACGGATCGCACTCCCACCGATCCGTACGGCTCGCCCGACTTCCGCTTCAGCCCGCTTCCAGACAATCCGCTCATGGCGCGCCGCGACGACGGCGCACTTTTCGCGCTCCGGGCCGAGGCCCGTGAGGTGCTCATGTCCCTGCGAGCGCACGGTATCCTCACGGCCGTTGCCTCATACAACCACGCTGGCCCGGTCCGACGCGTGCTCGAGGCATTCGGCCTGCTGCCCCTGTTCGACTATGTCGTGGCCGAATGGCACACCAACAAAGACCGTATGCTGGAGCAGATACTTGCCCTTGCGGCGAACGACGGGCACGAGATATCCCCGTCAGATGCCATGCTGGTTGACGACGACCCCGAGGGCCTCTACGCGGTGCAGTGCGCGAACATGGGCTCGCGCCTCGCCTGCTTCGGGAAGGACATTCTCGACCTGCGCGAGGTGCTCCCTCTGGCCGGCGTACTCGCCGGGGAGGTCGCGCCGTGAACTTCGTGGAGTGGGCGACCGCCGCCGTGCTGCTCGTGATCGCCCTGGCCGGGTTGTACGCGGGCGTAACGACGCTGGTTCGCCGCCGGGTCGAGGTGCCCCCATACGTGTTCGAGGGAGGGCGTGCGGTGCTCGTCGCGCTGGTCTACCTGGGCGGGGCGGCGGCCGCTGCTCTCGCGCTCGTGCTGGTGTTTCTGTAGCCGGCCGCCCGCTACGCGATGAAGATGGCGGCCAGGATCGCCGCCACGAGCGCGCACACGAACACGAACGAGTTCTCGATCTTTCGGTCGGTGTCGCTGCCGAAGCGAGTGATACCCATACTCTCGATCACGTTGGTGCCCATGTTCACGTAGCCTGCCGCGAAGAAGTTCAGCACCAGCCCCAGCGCCCCGCCGACCGCCGTGATCAGCACGCGCCACAGTGCGTTGACCGCGAAGCGGTCCCACTCTCCCCAATCGGCGATAAGGCTCGCAAGTAAGCCGAGCACCACCGCCCAGATAACGATCCTAAGCCAGTTCCTGGATATCACGGCCATGTCGTGCGTTCTCCGTTTGTCGTCTGTAGGCCCCGGCGCCGGGTGCCGCGCCCATCTTAGCGCAATCCTGTACCCCGCACCCGTGTTTCCCACACCAGCCACGCTATCCCGCGGTCGGCACCTCGATACCCGCCCGCTTGCACGACTCGTGCAGGTCCATCATGAGATCGCTCATCACATAGCGCTGGCGGTCGTAGTGCTGCTGCTTGATGTCGTCCACGTAGAATGTCATTGTGAAATCCAGCCCATCGCCCGAAAGCTGCTTCAGCGCGACCGTGGGAAGCTTCCACTCGGTCAGGCGCTCGCGGAAATAGATCGAGTGCATCCACTTACGCGTGGCGATCAGTGCGTTGTCCAGCGCTTCTTCGTCGCCGGTGCCCGTGTCGGGCAACTTGCGGCTCAGCACGCGCAGCCTCCGGTCCCACATTGCTTGCACGCCCTCAAACTCGGCCGGGGTGACAGCGTCTTTCTCTTTCCACTCCAGCCAGCGGTTGATGCGGCGCGAAAGCTCGGCCACGCGCCGCTTCTCCATCAACTTGATGCCGCCCCACGCCCCGAACAGCGCCCGTACCCGCGCCCTCTCGATGCGCGTCAGGCCGCCGGTCTCAAGCTCGTTTAGCCAGCCGATCAGGTCGCTAAGTTCGCGGTCAAGCCCGTCAACCGACTCGTCCACCTCAAGCTCGGCGTACAACACGGCGATATTCCGCACCCACAGCGATACGCGAGACGCTTCCTTCACGTTGCCCCGAGCCGCCAGGTCCTCGGCCACCCAGTCGCCGGTCCACACGAGCGTCGCTAAGAGCCGGTCAAGCTCGCTTTCTCGGGCCTGCTCGGCAGCGTTGATGGACGCTTCCAGCCTGTCCTCGCGAGCGTCCAACGTCTCAAGCTGCGCGATAGCCGCCTCCAGCGACACCAGTCGCGACGCGCTGATGCGCTCGCGTGCGAAAGTCATCCCGCGCCTGATGCGCTCGATGCGGCCGGTGCTGATCTCGTCCATGCCTTTCTCATCGACCGCCTCGATGGCGTTCCGCAGAGGCTCCAGCGCCGCCCTCCTGCCGCCGATGGATTTGATCGCCCGCTGTGCCGCCGCCAGCGTATCGTTCATGTCTTTGCGCACCCCGAGCAGGTCCCGGTACGCCTGCTCGTTGCCAGCATCGCCCGCCTGCCACTCGTCCAGCTTGGAGATTGCCGCTGCCAACGTCGAGGCGCGCTCGGGCGCGCAGGCCGCCAGCGCCATCAACCTTGCTTTCAGCACGCGCAACTTTGCTTCGGGCTTGCCCAGGATGTTACGGTGGCTCGCCATCACCTCATGCAACAGCAGCGCGCCCTCGTCGGGGTCGGTGCCCGCGGGCATCGTCGCGCCCATCGCCACCTTGAGGTCGATCGTCGGCTTGCTGATATTGGCGATGCGGCCCTGCGCCAGCGTCGTGTTGGGCAGGAAGATGAGCGCGTGGTTGGTCAGGTCGTACAGGCGCGTCATTCGCAGGCCCACCTTCTCCACGCTGTACACTTTGTCGTCGTCCAGCCGGATCAGGTCATTCTCCACAAACGCCGGGTCTACCATGAGGTAGATGCCGTTGAACACGTTGGCCAGCGAGTCCTGGAAGGCAAGGCCGAGCACGAGGCCCGCGATGCCCAGGCTCGCAGCCAGCAGCAGCACATCCACGCCCAGGTACTGCAGGATCGCCACAAGCCCGGCCAGGAAGAATATCAGCGGCCCGAGCGTCGACACGAGAGGAACGATCAGATCGTCCACGCGGTTCTCGGTCTCGGCGGCGCGCACCGCCACCCAGCGCAGCACCACTTCCTTCACGATGCGCCATGCGAGGAACGTCCCCGCTGCGATCAGCGCGACCACGTAGGAGTTGCGCACGAACAGGGCCGCTTCGGGCGACAGCCGCAGCTCCTCGAACACGCTCACCAAGCCGAACGCCAGGACCGCGATGAAAAGCGGCAGGCGGACGGTGCGCAGCACGATGTTGTCGCCCTCAAAGCGCGTGCGCCCGGCCAGGTTGCGCAGCAGGTGGAACAGCAGAGCGTAGGCAGCCACGGCGATGACTGCCCACACAAGAAGCTGGATTATGAAATCAAGATTCATATGAGCGGGTACTTTCTATGCCCGAAGCCGTGTTTTCGATCAGGCCACCCAGGAATGCAGACACACGGAACGGTCCCGGACTGCAGCCCAACAGCGGCGCACATAGGAAGGACACGCGCCGGGTATTAACGGACATCCTACCGCAGCGCGGCGCCTTATGTCAATCGCCATTCGGGCCATCGTGAAATGAGACAAATGGGGTACTGAGCCGCGCCGGGCCTGCGTGCTATAATCTGATATGAGCGCCTTCGACATGCTCAGCTTCACGCGCCCGGCCGCGCTCCTCCTGCTGGTGTTACTGGTGCCGCTGACGGTCTTCCTTTCGCGCACGAGCCTGGCCTTGCTGCGGCCCGCGGCCCGGCGCGCTAGCCTAGCCCTGCGGCTGTTGATCGTGACCATGCTTGTGCTGGCGCTCTCCGGCGTGGGCATCGTGCGCGCCTCGGACACTCGCGCCGCGGTGTTCCTGCTCGACCGCTCCGACAGCGTGTCGGCCGAGCAGCAGGACGCCCACGCCGACTACGTGCGCCGGACTATCGAAGCCATGTCCGAGGGCGAACAGGCGGGCGTTGTCGTGTTTGGGGCAGACGCGCTCGTCGACCGCCCCGCCTCACCGGCCACCACGCCCCCCGACCTGCAGAGCAGGCCAACCACGACCTACAGCAACCTGGCCGAAGCCATCCGCCTGGGCCTTGCCGTGATGCCCGCCGCGAGCGCCGGCCGCCTGGTGCTCTTATCGGACGGCGCGGAGAACGTGGGCAGCGCCGAGTGGGCCGCCCGCCTTGCCGAAGCGCACGGCGTGCCCGTGGACATCGTGCCCGCGGCCGCGGGCTCCGGCCCGGACGTGTGGATCGAAGGGCTGGCCGCGCCCACGTCGGCCCGCGAGGGCGAGCAGGTGTCGCTCGAGGTGTCGGTGTCGAGCAGCACCGACACGACCGCAACGCTCACACTGCTCATGGACGGCGTGCAGATCAACAGCCAGCCCGTTCGTCTGACCCGCGGGCCCAACACCTTCGTGCAGAGTCTTCCGCCCGCGGTGCGCGGCTTCCACACCTACACGTCGAGAGTCGAAGCGCCGGCCGAAGCCGATACGCGCCGCGAGAACGACCGCTACAGCGCATTCACGCTTGTGTCGGGCAGGCCGCGCCTGCTCGTAGTCGAGGGACACGACGGCGAAGCCGGTGCGCTCGTCGCGGCCCTCGCGGGCACTATGGACACCGACGTAATAAGGCCCGACGCCGCTCCCGCCGACGCTCGTGGCCTTGCCGGGTATGATGGCGCCGTGCTGGTAAACGTGCCCGCCTCCGACCTCGCGCCCGCCGCGATGGACAGCCTGCAGCTTGCCGTGCGCGACCTCGGCAAGGGGCTTGTCGTGGTGGGCGGCGACGAGAGTTACGCCGCGGGCGGTTATTTCCGCACGCCCATCGAGGCGATGCTGCCGGTGGACCTGCACCTGCCCTCAAAGCTTGACATCCCGACCGTGGCCATGGTGCTGGTGATAGACCGCTCCGGCAGCATGGAGATGGCCCACGGGGGCAGCAGCGGCGTCGCCAAGATCGAGCTTGCCAAGGAAGCGGCCTCACGTGCCGTGGCCCAGTTGAGCGAGCGCGACTACGCCGG
>DASTEB010000177.1:0-17622 GCA_035710025.1 Chloroflexia bacterium | reverse complement strand
GGGACAGTCGCCATCGAAATTGACGTGCTGGAGAGCACCCGGCGCATCGAGATGCACGCGCACGAGCTGCTCAAGCTGAACAGGGCCAGCGTGACCGTGGGCGGCAGGACGTTCGAGGGGATAATCGAGCAGGACGCCGTGGCCGAGATGGCAGCGGTCGAGTTGACCGAGAACGTACCCGAGGGGCGAGCGACGCTCCGGATTGAGTACGACGGCCACATCTCACCCACCATGGAGGGGCTGTACCTGGCGCAGGACGGGCCTGAGCGGTGCTTGACGACCCAGTGCGAGGAGACAGACGCCCGCAAGATATTCCCCTGCTGGGACGAGCCAACCTTCAAAGCGCAGTTTGCCTGGAAGATAACCACCGACGCCGAGAACACCGTCGTGCTGGCGAACGGCCCGCTGCAGGGCGTCGAGGAGAGCGCCGACGGCAAGTCGAAGACGTGGACCTTCGCGCCGACCAGGCCGATGTCGAGCTACCTGTGCGCGCTGATTGTCGGCGACATGGCGGGTACGCCCGAAGAGGTGGTGAACGGCACGCCCATAAGGGTGTGGGCGCTGCGCGGCAAGGAGGACATGGGCCGCTTCGCGCACGATTACACCGCGAGGCTGATCCCCTGGTACGAGGATTATTTCCAGGCGCCTTACCACTTCGACAAGTACGATCAGGCTGCCGTGCCCGCTTTTGCCGCGGGAGCCATGGAGAACAGCGGGCTGGTAATCTACCTGCAGTCGGCGTTGATCATGAACCCGAAGACGGCCTCGTGGAGCGCGGAGAAGCGCATCGCGCACGTGGTGGCACACGAGACGGCGCACATGTGGTTCGGCAACCTCGTGACGATGGCCTGGTGGGACGATCTGTGGCTGAACGAGGCGTTCGCCGAGTGGATCTCGATAAAGGTGGTGAACGAGCTTAGCCCCGAGTACAAGGTGTGGAACGACTTCCAGTTCTCCAAGAACGCCGCGATGGTGGACGACGCGCTGGAGAGCACGCACCCGATCTACAACACGGTCGAGACGCCCGAACAGGCCACCGAGATGTTCGACAACATCACGTACCTGAAGGGGTGCGCGGTGATGCGCATGATCGAGACCTTCCTGGGCGAGGAGAAGTTCAGGGCAGGTATGCGCACCTATATGAAGGAGTTCGCGGAGGGCAACGCGGCGGGCGCCGACCTGTGGCGGCACCTTGACCGGGCGTCGGGCCAGCCGGTTGACGCGATCATGCAATCGTGGATCGCGCAGGGCGGCTACCCGGTCCTCGACGTGGCGCTTGAGGGCAACACGCTCGCGCTGCGGCAGTCGCGCTTCTACTCCAACCCGAAGGCCAAGCGCGTTGAGCAGACCTGGCAGGTGCCGGTAGTGCTGCGCTACGAGGACGGGGCGGGCACGCACGAGCACAGGTTGCTGATGACCGGCGAGCGCGAGCGAGTCGAGCTACCGGTGCAGGGCGAGGTCAGGTGGCTGTATGCCAACGCCGACGAGGTCGGGTTCTACCGGCAGGCGCTCGGCGGCGGCCTGCTAGACCGGGTGCTGGCGAACGTTGACAGGCTGACCACCGCCGAGCAGATGGGCCTGCTGAACGACCTGTGGGCGCAGGTGCGCAGCGGCAGGCAGAACATTACGCGGTTCCTGGACGTGCTGTCCGCGCTGGCGAGCAGCACCGACTACTCGGTGCTTGAGTTGGTGGTCGGGCGCATGCACTCGGTCGAGCAGCTACTTGAGGAAGCGGGCGACGAGGCGGCGACGGCTCGGTTCCGCGAATGGGTCAAGGAGAAGTTACAGGGGCAGCTTGACGAGCTTGGGTTCGAGCCGAAGCAGGGCGAGTCGCAGGGCGACAGCCAGCGGCGCGTGGCCGTGATAGACGCGATGGCGACTATCGCGCACGACTCGCCCGACGTCGTGAGGGAGTGGGCCGACCGCGAGGCCGCAGACCCAACGTCGGTCGACCCGAACCTGAGTGGGCTGTTCGTGGCGGCTGCAGCGCAGCGCGGCGACCGGGCGCGCTTCGACCGCTACATCGAAGTCTACAAGTCGCGCAAGGAAGCGGCCGCCTCTCCCCAGGAGACCAACCGTTACCTGCTGAGCCTGGCCGAATTCCGCGACCCAGCGATAGTGGCGTTGATGCCCGAGCGGCTGGCCGACGGCACGGTGCCCCAGGAGTCGATCGGCCGGATACTGCGCCAACAGTTCGCCATGCCGCACGCCCGCGAGATGGCATGGGAGTTCATGAAGGGCAACTGGCAGACGATCCGCAACCTGGGCGACATGTGGACCGGCAACCTCGTCGAGGCGTCGGGCAATCTCCCGGCGCGGCTGCGCGGCGATATGGTCAAGTTCTACGATGAGAACCTGCAGGGTGTAGCGCAGATGGCGCTGGCCCGCGCCCTGGAGATGCTCGACCAGCTTGCCGAGTTCAAGGCGCGCACGCGTGACGATCTCGTGGGGTGGTTCAAGTCGCGCTAGGTACGGTCGAACCGCAGAGACGCAGAGAGCGCAGAGGTAACGCAGAGATTTTGTTGAGGTAACAAGGCGCAAGGGGTAGTCGGATTCTGCCGGCTTCCTCTTGCGCCTTCACTGATTGAGTCAGATGACGTGATGGGTGTGGATGAAGCGAAGTTCAAGCGATTAGCGCAGAGAGTGCGACCGGGGAGCACACTGCTTCGCGCGTGGCCGCTGACGGGCGGCGTGTCGGCGCATGTGACGGCTGTGGAGGTGCGGCTGCCGGACGGTTCGACGGAGAAGTGGGTCGTGCGGCAGCACGGCGCTCGCGACCTCGCGCAGAACCCGGACATGGCCGAGGATGAGTTCAGGCTGTTGTCGATACTGAAGGAGGCGGGAGTGCCCGCGCCTGAGCCTCACTACGTCGATGCGGCCGGGGAGATACTCGGCAGCCCCTGTTTTGTGGTCGGGTTCATCGAGGGAGAAGGCAGGCCGCCGCTCGACGACCTGCATGGTGTGGTCACGCAGATGGCATCCCAGCTTGTACGGATTCACGTGATCAGCCCTGCGCGATTCGACCTGTCGTTTCTGCCGAGGCAGAGCGACATCTACGCGAAGAAGCTGGGGGAGCGTCCGGCGGTGCTGGACGAGTCGCTTGACGAGGGGCGGATCCGGGACGTGCTGGCGAGCGTGTGGCCTCTGGCCCGGTGGAATGAGGACGTGCTGCTCCACGGCGACTACTGGCCGGGCAATACGCTGTGGAAGGACGGTAAGCTCGTTGGCCTCATAGACTGGGAGGACGCGCGAGTAGGGGATCCGCTCGAGGATTTCGCCAACACCAGGCTAGAGATGCTGTGGGAGCTTGGGGTCGACGCGATGCACAGCTTTACTCAGGTGTACCGGTCGTCCGCAAGGGTCGACTTCACTGACCTTCGATACTGGGACCTTTGCGCCGCGCTGCGTCCGGCTTTCAAGATCGGGGAGTGGGCCGGAGATGCCGCGAGGGAGAGGGTGATGCGCGAGAGACACAGGTGGTTCGTCGAGCAGGCTTTGACCTAGATTTACACTTCCGGTAGCGTGGTCCGATACGTGATATAATCTGGCCATGCTCACCAGAACCATCCTGGAGACGGACCTGCCGCTGCCTCTTTACCACAGGGGCAAGGTGCGGGATACCTACGACCTGGGCGACAAGCTGCTCATGGTCGCGACCGACCGGATATCGGCGTACGACAGCGTGCTCCCTACGGGCATCCCGTACAAGGGGCAGGTGCTGACCGCCTTTTCCGCATACTGGTTCCGGCTTACCGCCCCCATCATGCCGAACCACCTGATCGCCTCGCACCCACGCGACTTCCCGATTGCGTGGCGCGAGTGGACGCGCGACCAGCAGGAGCAGATGTGGGGCAGGGCGATGCTTGTGCGCAAGGCAAAGCGGATTGATATCGAGTGCGTGGCCCGCGGGTACATCGCGGGGTCGGCCTGGGCCGAGTACGAGCGCACCGACGAGATTGCCGGGGTGAAAATGCCACACGGCCTGCATGAAAGCCAGCAGCTTACCCAGCCGATCTTCACTCCCGCCACTAAGTCGGAGAGCGGGCACGACGAGAACATCACCTTCGAGGAAATGGCGAACCGCATCGGCACTGACCTCGCGACGCAGATGCACGACGCCACGATGCGCGTTTACGCCGCGATGGTCGAGCACGCCCGCCAGCAGGGGGTCATCATCGCCGACACAAAACTCGAGTTCGGCCTGCTCGACGGACAGCTGATTCTGATTGACGAGTTGGGCACACCCGACTCGTCGCGTTACTGGGAAGTGGCCAAGTACCGCATCGAGGGGCCGCAGGTCAGCCTGGACAAGCAGTACGTGCGCGACTGGCTGCGCAACCACGGCTGGAACCGCGAGCCACCTGCCCCGGCCTTGCCGCCGGAGGTCGTGCAGAAGACCTCGGAGAAGTACCTCGACGCATACAAGCGCGTCACCCGGCGCGACCTGCTGGCCGAGCTGCCGCCGCTCGGGGTGTGAGAGTGATGCGTGATGAGTGATGAGTGATGCGTGATGCGTGAGCTTATCCTTACCGGGTAGTGCGGAGTACGCCCGGGTGATAGGCGGAGTTCACGTATCACGCATCACTCATCAGGCCTGTCACGCAGTACGCATAACGAATTACGAGAGAGCACGAATGAACAAGTGGCAAGCCAACGTCAGGATCACGCTGAAGCCGGTGGTGAACGACCCGCCCGGGCTGGCGATACGCGACGCGCTGCACCACCTCGGCTACGCCGGGGTGAGGGGCGTGCGCTCGGGCAAGTACATACAGGTGTACCTCGAAGCGCAAGACCAGCAGAACGCCACCGCGATGGTGGACGACATGTGCCGCCGCCTGCTGTCCAACCCCGTGATCGAGGACTACGCCTTCGACGTGCAGCAGGTAGAGGCATTCCCCACGGCTGAAGAGTAAGGCAGCCATCCTGCAGCAGGGAGCGCGAATGGCCCACGAGTTACCCGGCGTAAAGAAGGTGCTGGCGGTGGCCAGCGGCAAGGGGGGCGTGGGCAAGACCACCGTCACGGTGAACCTCGCGCTCGCGCTGGCGCTGGACGGGGCGCACGTGGGCATTTTCGACGCAGATATCTACGGGCCGAACGTGCCGCTGATGCTCGGCGTCCGGCGCACCGCGCCCGCAAGCGGCATGGCCCCAATAGCGCGGGCGGACAACACGCCCTATATCCCGCCGCTGGAGCGGTACGGGCTGCGTGTGATGTCGATCGGCCTGCTGGTAGGCGAGACCGAGTCGGTCATGCCCGACCCAATGCACATCGGCTTGCTGGTCACACGCACGCTGCGCGACGTGATCTGGGGCGAGCTCGACTACCTGCTTGTGGACCTGCCGCCGGGAACGGGCGAGCCGCAACACACCCTTCTCAGGACCGTGCATATGGACGGGGCGGTAGTGGTCACCACGCCGCAGGACCTGTCGCTGCTCGACGCGGGGCGGTCGCTCGGCCTGTTCCGCAAGGCGGAAGTGCCGCTGGTCGGGGTGGTGGAGAACATGAGCTACCTCATCTGCCCGAATTGCGGAGACAAAATCGAGGTGTTCCACAGGAGCCGCCGCGACTGGGCCGTGGAGGACGAGGAGCTAGAGCTGCTGGGCCGCGTGCCGATGGACATCGACATTAGCCGGGGCATCGACGCGGGCCACCCGCTGCTTGAGGCGTCGCCCGAGGCGAGCGAAGCACACGTGTTCCGCGATATCGCACGACGCGTGGCGGCGAAGCTTGATTGGCACGGGTAGGCGTGTGCTGCTGGTATACTTGGGTATCGGAGCGTAATTGTAATCGCGAGTGGAGAGGAAAGGGCGGATGAGAGTAGGAGTTGTTGTATTCCCGGGGTCGAACGGCGACCACGACGCGCTGCACGCGCTCGGCGAGGTGCTGGGCCAGCAGGCCGATATGGTGTGGCACACCGAGACCGACCTCGACGCTTACGACATGGTCGTGCTGCCGGGCGGGTTCTCGTACGGCGACTACCTGCGGGCCGGGGCCATCGCCCGCTTCACGCCAGTGATGGACGCGGTGAAGCGGTACGCCGACGCGGGCGGCTGGGTGCTGGGCATCTGCAACGGCTTCCAGGTGCTGACCGAAGCGCACCTGCTGCCGGGCGCGCTGGTGCGGAACGGCAACCTGTCGTTTTCCTGCCGCTGGGTACACGTAAAGGTTGAGCCGTCGCGCTCGGTGCTGCTCGCGGGTGTCCAGCCGGGCACTATCTGGCGGCTGCCGATCGCTCACGGCGAGGGACGCTACGTGGCCGACCCCGACACGCTGGCCGCATTGAACGCGGGCGGACAGGTGGTGCTGCGCTATTGCGCGACCGACGGCACCATCGACCTCGCTGCCAACCCCAACGGCTCGACCGGCGCGATAGCGGGAGTGTGTAACCCTGCGGGCAACGTGCTCGGCCTGATGCCGCACCCCGAGCGCGCAGCCGAGGCGATCCTAGGCGGGGACGACGGGCGCGACTTCCTGGAGCACGTGGTGCGAACGTGGACGGCAGGCGGGCGGCAAGCGGTGGAGAGCGGGCTTGCAAGATAACGGGGCGCCAGAACCTACCGCCGACCCGGTCGAATTAGAACGCAAGCTGCAGGCCCAACAGGCGGGCCTGCCGGAACCCGGGAGCGAGGCGCAACAGGTAGAGGGCTGGACGTTCGTGCGCAAGGTGGCGGTCGCACTGTCGCTGGCGCTGGTGGTGGGCTACCTGGTGCTTTGGGCGCAAAACGTGCAGCAGAGCGGCGGTCCCGACGGCTATATCAGGGGCACCGAGGGACGCGGGCCGGTTGACTTCATCTCGCAGCTAACGGGAGCCCTGATACTCAACGAGGGCAACGGGACCCGCCTGTACGACCTCGATATCCAGCGCGATGCGCAGAACCGCATCTTCGAGGGATACCGCCCGGCGCTGACCACGGCGCAGATACTCCCTTTCAATCACGTGCCCTTTGAGGCGCTATTGCTCGCGCCGCTGATGGACCTGCCCTACCCGCTGGTGTTCGCCCTGTGGACGCTGCTCTCAGGCGTGGCCGTGGGGATGTCGCTGGGGATGCTCGACGCGTCGATCCCCGTGCCGCGGCCGGTCGGCTGGGTGATGAGCCTCGCGGCGTGCTCGTACCTGCCGCTGATACGCGGGCTGATGCTGGGGCAGAACTCGGCGCTGGTGCTGCTCGGGCTGGTCGGGCTGTACGTTTCGCTCAAGCGCGGGCAGTACGGGTGGGCTGGCGCGTGGCTGGCGCTGGCGGCTCTCAAGCCGCAGGTGCTGCCGGTGGTGCTGCTCGCGGTCGCGTTGATGGGCTACTGGCGCACGCTGGCGACTTTCGCCGGGATCCTTGTGGGTCTGACCGTGCTAGCTATGCCGTTCCTGGGCGCAAGTTGGCCTGTGGAATATGCCCGACTGCTGCGGGGCGTGGCCAACTGGGGCAGCACAGCAGCAATAGATCCGGGTATCATGCACAACTGGCGCGGGTTCTTCGCCAATCTGCTCGGTCAGGGCGGCGAGGGGCTTGTGCTGCCGCTGTTCGTGGTAATGTCGGTGGTGTCGGCGGGGCTGGTCGTGTGGGTGTGGATGAGAATGCGTGCTCAAACCCGCACCGAGGACGAGTACGGCTACGAAGACGATGAGCCGGAGGACTACTCATACCGCCCGCGCCACGACCTTTACTGGGCGCTGGTGGGCGTGGTGGCGGTGCTGACGTCGCTTCACCTGAACCCGCACGACCTCACGCTTTTGATCTTCCCCGCCTGGATCCTGGGGGCATATGCCACGTCGGGCCTGTGGAGCGCGAGGCTGTCGCGGGGCGCGCTCGCGCTGCTGTGGGCAGGTTACGCCGCGGGTATCGGCACACTGGTCGCGCAGCGCGAAGTGGTGATACCGAGCGTGCTCATCATGGTCGGGGTGGCACTATTCGCGGCACGACAGCTTGTAGCAGAGCGCGCGGACGAAAGCGAGGCGCGGCACCTGGCGCTAAGTCCCTAGCCTAGAACCGTATTCATCGGCGGGCGCTCGACCGGGCCGAGGGCGCGCACCTCGAACAGGGGCGCGGTGTTGCGGGCGGGGCGACGGCCCTCAAGCTCGCGCTGCAGCCGCTCGGTTATCGAGTCGGCGTGGCGGCGCATCTGCGCGCTGTGCAGCCTGAGCGACATAACCTGCAGCAGGTCGAGCGCAGTGCGCAGGCCCGGCGGGGGCGGCGGGCTTGGGCGGGTGTGGCGCAATTCCACCTGGGCGATGGCCCCGGCCCCGTTCTGCCCGGCAACCGACAGCAGCAAACCGACCTCGAAGTTGTCGCCTGCGAATACCGGCACCGACAGCATCGCCTCGCGGCGGGCCGCCATGTCGCGCCCGAACGGCGATATCACCCCGGCGAGGGACGGGCTGAGCACCTGCAGGAGTGTGCGGGGCGGCAGGGTCGCGATCTGCGCGGTGGTGAGCGACTCGAGGTCGGCCGGCCTGAAGGCCTGCACGCGCACCTGCCCCGAGTAGGCGTCGGCGTCGCGCCGGGGCACGACGAAGCCGCCCCACGACATGTCCACCGGGGAGAAGTCGTCGCGGTGGTGGTTGCGCTCGGGCGGGCTCTCGGGCGCCTCGGTCTGGCCGAACGCCTTGACCAGATGCAGGGTCGGCACGCGCAACAGCGGCCCGGCCAGCGACAGCACAGTGCTCGGGTGGAAGCGGCGGGCGCGCGGATCGAGCCACACCACGATGTCGCCCCGCAGCACTGCCAGGCTCTTCCACCAGCACTCGCCCCGGCCGTGCAGCGCGCCCTGCTCGGGCAGGATGTCGGCCGCCTGGTACACCTCGACGCCCATGTCGCGGGCCTGCTCAGCAGTGTCGTCGGTGGAGCCTGAGTCGACCACAACGATCTGGTCGGCGATGGGGTGCATCTCCTGCAGCACCTTCTTGAGGCCGGTGAGGTCGGAGCGCACCGCCCGCGCGTCGTTCGAGGTAAGGAGAGCCACGCTGAGGGTAAGCCCGGCGGCCCGCTTGGCGCGCAGGAACTCCTCGGGGTCCTTGAACTCGTCGCCGTGGTAGGTGTGCTCCACGAACCAGTGCTCGAAGGGCATGTCGGTCCAGTGGCGCCGGGAGCGGCGGGCGCGTACTTTTCGCGTATATCCCGCAAGGTCTATTACCTCGGGCGTCTGGAGCAGAAGCAGTGGCGGGCCTTTGCCGGCCGATACGCGCAAGACTACCGAGCCGGCGTCGGCCGCCGTCACGCCCTCGCGGTGGGGCGGCAGGCCCATGACGAGCAGGTCGTCGGGGCGGGCCTCGGCAAGGAGGGCGTCGGCGGGGTCGGGCCTGCGGGTCAGGATGGTCTCGAGGGGCACCGTGGCCGACTGCTCGGCGCTTCGCAGGTGCTCGTTGAACACGATGTACGGCTCTTCTCCCAGCGCCTCCACGATGCTGAGGTCGGGGTCGTCGGCGGTCGCGGTGGGGCGCGGCACGTTGTGCATCACGGCGAGGGGCACGCGCAGCCCCTCGGCCAGCGACATGGCGAGGTCAAGCCCCTGCTCGGCAGCGGGTCCGCCGCGCACCGGCAGGAGAACGCGCCGTGCGCCCTGCCAGCGCTCCAGTCGAGCGAGCATTACGCTGCATGGCGGGTTCTTCAGTACGCCGTCGAGAATGCGCCCATACACGCGGCGGCGCGGCTCGCGGGCCGACCCCTTCCAGTACAGTAGGATCATGTCGGCGCGCTCGTCGTGCGCGGCCTGCAGGATGGCGCCCGAAACGTCGCGGGCCACCTTGACGATGCGGTCTACGCGCACGCGCTTGCCCGCGGCGTCTACCTCGGCGGGCAGGAAGTCGAGCAGGGCGCGGTAGGAGCGCGCCATCTCCAGGCCCATCGTGAGGGGCTGGTCGGAGGGCACCTCGACCACAGACAGCACGATGATGCGCGGGCTCCCGTTGACGCTGCTGCCCGCGGGCGACGTGCCGTTGGAACCGGGGGACGCAGAGCCTGCCTCTCGCGCCAGCATGGCGGCGAGCTCGAGAATCTCGGCGGCGTGGCCCAGGTTTAGCATGGGCACCAGCACTACGGCGGGCGCCATGCTGCTATTCACCGCTTTGCCCACTTCCTCGCGGAGCGAGCCGGGGGTTATTGTTTTCATAGTAGTAAGGTCCTCGCCGTTGAGCACCTTCCATATAGTAGAACGAACGACGCAACCTCGCGATTGTGCGCGTGGCGCAGACAGAAGTACCGAGGTACCGGCACTCGTACAGCGCACACGTCCGCCGGGCTACTCTTCTTTCAGGTGTACCGTCTCTGAGACGGACAGCTTGCGCGTGTCGAACGTCAGCTTCTTGGTGGCCGCCGGGCTTGCCTTGCCCTCCGACTCTATACGCTCGGCCTCGCGCTCTGCCGCCTGGGCAAGCTCCGTCTCGCCCAGGTTGAGCAGGCGGGTGGCTGCGGCCCGCAGGTTTCGCGTGGCGGCCGCGTTGTCGCCCACCATGCTGGCCTGCAGGGCGCGGGTCTGCAGCTTGAACGTGGTAGCCTTCTCCACGCTGTTCATTACGCGGGCGTTGCCCGGGCCTGTGACGGGCGCGGCCGTGAAGTCGGCCACGATGTCGAGGGCGGTGTCACCCTTCGGGTTGGCAGGGTCACCCGTCTCGTACTCGAGCAGCAGCCGTGCCAGCCGGTAGCTGCCGGGCCTGCGTGGGGGCAGCACCACCTCGAACAGCAGGGTCTGGCCGTCGGCCGACTGCAGGTCGCCCAGCGGCAGGGAGAGCGAAGTGGCGGTGCCGCCGGTCTGCGGCTCGGCTGACGCCCCGGCCTCGGAGGACGAGGCATCGTCCATCGCGGGCCACAGTCGCGAGATCAGGGGAGCCACGCGGTATACGGCGCGGGCCGACACGCCTGCCGCCGGGGTGAAGGTCACGCGCAGATTGCGGGCAAGGGTGGACTGCATACGGCGCATGGTGGAGGCAAATGCCTGCTCGATCTCCTCTGGCTTCTCGATGTAGCCCACCTCGCCGCCGCTCTCGCGGGCGATGGCGTCGAGCAATTCGATGCTCCAGTCTTCCTCCGCGCCGACGCCCAGGCAGGTGATGGGGATGCCCGCGTCGCCCGCCTGCCGCGCAAGCTCGACGCATACGTCGCCGTCGCCCCAGGTCTGCCCGTCGGTCAGCACGACGATGCGCGACACGGCGCCGGGCGCGGGGGCGTTGCGCGCCTCCTGCAGGCCTACGGTGAGGCCCTTGCTCATGGCGGTGCCGCCCGCCTCGCGGATGGCGTCGATCTGGGCGCGGAGGGCATCGCGGTCCTCCACGTGGGTGGCGGGCACCAGGGGATGGACCTCGTCGTCGAACAGGGTGATCGATAGAGTGTCGCGGGCGCTGAGGTTGTCGATCACCCAGGCGACCGCCTTCTTGAGGTTCTGCAGCTTGGCCCCCGCCATCGAGCCTGAGGTGTCGAGCACTAGATTGAGGTTGAGCACCTGGTTCTCGACGGGCACGGCGGGCTGGATGGGCGCGTCGGGCTGCGTGACGTCTACCAGCAGGTAGCCGAGGCTGGTCTGCTCGGCGGCGGGAAGGGGGTCGTGGTTCCAGGTAGCCTTGAGGCTGATGTTTGCGGACATTGTTCTCCTCGACTCGTCATGCGTAATGCGTAATGCGTAAGGGAGGCAAACGTGCCGGGTAGTGCGGAATATGCTGGGGAGGCACCCTCACGCATTACGCATTACGCATCACGCACTACTCACGTTGCAGCCGACAGCACCCGCGCGAAGATGACGCTGATGTTGTCCTCGCCGCCGTTCAGGTTAGCCCGGTCCACCAGGGTGAAGGCCACGGTCTGGGGGTCTGCGGCGGGGGCCGCGAGCACCGCGGCTATGTCAGGGTCGCGCACGAAGTCCCACAGCCCGTCCGAGCACAGGAGCAGTCCGTCGCCCGGCCGCAGGCGCAGGGCGTAGATGTCTATCTCTTCCTCGGTCAGGCGGGAGTCGCCCAGGGCGCGGTAGATCTCGTTGCGGCGAGGGTGCGTGTAGATTTCGTCCAGAGAAAGCTGGCCCGCGGTTACGAGCTGCATCACGAGCGAATGATCGCGCGTGATGACCTGAAGCTCGCCGTTGTGCCACAGGTAGGCCCGGCTGTCGCCCACGTTGGCAATTGTCACCTGGTTGCCGATAAGCAGGGCCGCGACCACGGTTGTGCCGAGGTCGGAGTGGCGCTCGCGGGCGAGGTCGGTGATGCGGCGGTTGGCCTCGAGCACGGCCGACTGCAGCAGCCGGGCGCAGGTGTCGGGGTCGCGGGCAACGGGGTCGCCGGCCACGAGCGGGCCGAGCAATGACGAGTTGACCATCGCGCCGACGGTCCGCGCCGCTATCGAGGAGGCAACTTCACCGCTCTGGTGCCCGCCCATGCCGTCGGCCACGACGTACAGGGCCACGGGCAGGTAGCCCTCGTGCTCCAGCACTGTGGCTTCGAGGGTGAGCACGCTGTCCTCGTTGATCTTGCGCACCTGCCCCACGTCGGAGGCGCGCCCGCTCCAAAGCTCGAGGTCGGTCAGGGGCTTGGCGGCCTCGTACAGGTCGCGCAGCGCATGAGCGAACGACTCGGCTGTGGGCATGCCCCCTTCGCGGGCACGCGCCAGCACGAGGGCCGTGTTGAGGTTCGCGCCGAGCGGCCCGGTCATCGTGTAGGCCGGCACCATGGGCTGCGGGGCGGTGGTCTGTTCGGTCTCCACGCCGTTTGCGTAGGTTGTCGCCTGGCCGTTCTCGCCGCCGTTCGCGCTGCTGTTGCCCGAGCCGTTGGCCGTGGGCATGGGGGCCACGCCTTCTGGGGCGGTCGAGAGGTCGGCCGTGGGCTGGCCCGCGTCCTTGCGCACGGCCATATACCACTCTTCGAGGCGGGTGGCGAGGGTGCGCACGTCGGACAGCTCGAGGGCGGCGCGGGCCTGGTCGTCAGGCTCGTCCACCAATCGGCACCCCGATGGGTCAAGCAGGGTCAGCCGGTTGCCGGGCTGCACCAGCAGGTTGGCAAGCTCGAGCGAGCAGCCCGCGATGTCCTCGGCGTGCAACCGGCCAAGCAAGTCGGCGGCCTGCACCATCCAGGCAAGCACTTGCTCTTCGTCCGGCTCCTGAGGCACGGCGAGGTGGCCGGACGATGCGGCCATGATCTCGTCGAAGGGGGTGCCCCCGGGGAGCCACGAAGCGAGCGTGCGGCCCGAAGACTCCTCCCAAGCGACGTAGCCGCGTCCCGCCTCGGTGTCTTGCCAGGCATCGTACACGTGGGCCACGCCGGGAATGCGGTTCTCGAGGATGGCCTCGGGCAGCACGAAGGAAGGGCGTGTGTCGTCTGCCGTGGGCAGGCTGTATTCCTGCAGTCGGTAGAACCGCCCGGCAAGCTGCGCGCCGCACTCCACGCAGTAGATGTCGCCCGGCATGGAACTGTCCGACCCGCAGGCCCAGCAGCGCTTGTAGCCCTGGTTGTCGGTCACGCGGTAGATGTTGGTGTCGCTCATCACACCGACCAGCGCGACCACGTTGTACCTCTCGTTGACCACCTCGCCCTCGGGAAGGGGCGGCGCGGGCGGCCCGCCGGCATCTGCCAGGGGCGTGGTGATGTTGCCCCCGGTGGGGCGGGCCTGCGCCGCAGGCTCGGCTGCCGGGCCGTTATCCGGCGCGGCCTCCCGCTGCTCGGCAGCCAGCGAGCGAAGGGGCTTGATGGCGGGCGCTGCCTCGGCGGGAGGCGATTCGGGCGTCTGTTCGGGGTTATCGGGATCGCGACGGGAGTGCGTGCTCATGGGGCGGCAACCTGGCCCACGACAAAGCGCCGGATCGAGAGATACGGGCTGCGGTGGGGACGGTGAAGATAGGGGTAATATAGCACACCGCAAGGGGCGGCGCAAACGGCGCAGGGAGCGCCGTCAGGCAGCGGGAAGCGGCCGTATGGGGCCGTGCGGAAGCGGCAAGGACGTTTGACAGCCGCCGATTTCGTGCGTTATCATAGTAGATACACACGATATTGTGTGCTCTATCACATGGCCGTGAGCGAGGAGGAACGTGAGCACTGCCGACCTCGACGTGGGTGATAGAGACATGTCAGCCCACGCCACTAAGTCCACGTCACGCGCCGCCCGAGCCAAGTCGAGGGACGGCAACACTGACGCGCGCTCGGCGAACGGCACCGACGACGGGATAAAAGCCGCGGCCACGGCTGTGGTAGAGGAGGTCGCGCGCCGCCCCAAGGCGCGGCCCGAGGGCACGGTTGCCGGGCGAAACGGCACCGGCACGGTCGATGAGCGAGGGGCGAGGGTGCCCGCCAGGGTCGTTCAGCAGCCCACAGGCTCGGCCACGTTGAAGCCGACGGTGGACAACCTCGTCAAGCTGATCAAGGCGTACAACCCTGAGGCCGACGGCGACGAGATACGGAGCGCCTACGAGTTCGCGGCGCTCGCCCACGATGGGCAGTACCGCGCCACCGGCGAGCCGTACGTCATACACCCCCTGCAGGCGGCGATGCTGCTGGCCGACATGCACCTCGACGTGGAGACGATCGAGGCGGCGCTGCTGCACGACACGATAGAGGACACAGCCGCCACTAATGAGGACATAACGAAGCAGTTCGGGCCGACGGTCGCGCACCTCGTGGAGGGCGTGACCAAGCTGTCGAACGTGAGCAAGCTGCAGCGCGAGGGCAGCGCCGAGAAGGCCGAGAAGGGCGAGCGCGAAAAGTCGCGGGTCGATACGCACCAGCAACAGGCCGAGAACCTGCGCAAGATGTTCCTCGCCATGTTCGACGACCCGCGCGTCGTGCTCATCAAACTGGCCGACCGCCTGCACAACATGCGCACGCTGGAGGGGCTGTCGCCCGAAAAGCAGCGAAGGATCGCCACCCAGACGCTCGAGATCTACGCGCCGCTGGCCAACCGCCTCGGAATGTGGCAGATGAAGGGCGAGCTTGAGGACCTGGCGTTCTCGTTCCTCAACCCCGACAAGTACAGAGAGCTGACCACCCTGCTCAAGGAAACGAAGACCTCGCGCGACAGATACCTCAAGCGCGTGATGGCGGTGCTGACGCGCGAGCTGAACGCCGCGGGCATTGAGGTCGAGATCAAGGGCCGGGTGAAGCACGTCTATTCGCTGTGGCAGAAGATGCAGCGCAAGAACCGCCCGATCGAGCATATTTACGACGTGCTGGCGGTGCGCATCATCGTGGACACGGTGAAAGACTGCTATGCCGCTCTGGGCGTGATCCACTCACTGTGGCCCCCCATCCCCGGCGAGTTCGACGACTACATCGCCCGGCCCAAGGAATCGATGTACCAGTCGCTGCACACCGCAGTCTGGGCGCTGGACAATAAGCCGCTGGAGATCCAGATCCGCACGCACGAGATGCACGAGATCGCCGAGTACGGCATCGCGGCGCACTGGCGGTACAAAGAGCAGCGGGGCGGCAAGCGCGACTGGCGCTACGAGCAGAAGATCGCCTGGCTGAGGCGGCTGATGTCGTGGCGCGACGAGGTCGAGTCGGCGCAGGACTTCGTGGAGTCGCTCAAGAGCGACGTGTTCCAGGAGCACATCTACGTGTTCACCCCGCAGGGCGACATCGTGGAGTTGCCCAAGGGCGCGACGCCCATAGACTTCGCGTACCGCATCCACACCGACCTGGGCCACCAGACCGCCGGCGCGAAGATGAACGACCGCATGATCACGCTCGATACGCCGCTGGAAAACGGCGCTGTGGTGAGGATCCTGAAGGACAAGAACCGCGTCGGGCCTTCGCGCGACTGGCTGCAGTCGGACCGGTACATCAAGACGGGCAACGCCCGCCAGAAGGTGCGCCAGTGGTTCAGCCGCCAGCGGCGCGACGAGAAGGTCGCGCAGGGGCGGGCCATCCTCGACCAGACGATCAAACACCTGGGGCTGACGCACGTGAGCCAGGCCGACGTGCTGGAGTACTTCCCACGCTTCCATACGCTCGACGAGTTCCTCGAGGCCATCGGCAACACCGACATCAGCACGGCGCACATAACATCCAAGCTGGCCGAGCACCGGCAGAGCGAGCTGCTGCAGGAGCCGGAGCTTCCGGTCGCCGTCACGGTGCCCACGGCCCAGCCGATGATGCAGGTGAGCGACCTCGGCGGAATACTGACCACGCTGGGGCGGTGCTGCAAGCCGATGCCGGGCGATGAGATCATCGGCTACACGACCAAGGGGCGCGGTATCACCGTACACAGGTCGGACTGCTCCAATCTGGCGCAGGTGCGCGACACCGGGCGGCTCGTGCGCGTAAACTGGGGCGAGAAGGGCACAACCCGCTACCCTGCCGGCGTGCGTATAGAGGCGCTCGACCGCGCCGGGCTGCTGCGCGACGTGACCACCATGCTGGCCGACGACAAGGTGAATATCATCAGCGTACACACGCACAAGCGCCCAGCCTCGGCCACCACGACGCTCATCATGGCGCTGGAGGTGACCGGCGTTGAGCAGCTTTACCAGCTAATGGACCGGCTGCAGTCGGTGCGCGGCGTGTACGAGGTGCAGCGCGACACGGGCGGAAGCCTTACGTGATGCGTGATGCGTGATGCGTAATGGAGCCGAACTCGCCGGGTAGTGCGAAATTAGCATCGGTGCTTACCGGCGTTGACGCATGACGCATTACTGCCGCCGCACGTTGTAGGCGAAAACACCATTGTCCCCGTTGACGACGTAAAGGATCCAGCCCGCGCCGTAGGTGAGGCCGACGGGCGCGGCGGGTAGTGTGCCCTTGCTATCGAGACGCGCGGCGCGGATCTCGTGGGTCGTCGTGTTGATGGACACCAATTTGGACTCGCAGCTCACGTCCAGCCACTCCCCGGTTTTCTCGATGTACCAGGGAGGGCACCCGAGGTCGTAAGTGCGCACGAAGTTGCCCTCGCTGTCGAGCTGTTGGACGCGCATCCCGGAGGTCTCGGCCCCGTAGACCGTGCCGTCCTCGTCCACGAACACGCCCGCGAGATTGTTGAAGCCCCCGGCCACGCCTCCCCAGGCCGCCAGCGGCTCGCCCCCTTCCGGCGAATACTTCCAGATCCTCCCGCCGAACGTATCGCCACCGTAGATCGCACCGTCGGGGCCGAGCGCGTGGCCCGCGGCAATGTTGGTCTTGCCTCCGAGCGGTATCCGCCTCACAACTTCCCCGTCGGGCCGCATGGCGAACAGGGCGTCTGGCCCGTCGCCGTTGTTCAACACGTAGAGCACCCCGTCAGGCCCCACCGCGACCGCGCCGGGGTGCGTATAGGTCAACGGCGTGCCGGCGGAGACCGGCTGGATGGCGGCCGACTCGCCGCTTGCCACGTCCAGCGCGACGAGCGTGCGGCTCGCGTAGCCCGGGACGTACAGCTTGCCCTGGTGGTACGCTATGCCGCGCGCCGCGGTCGGCGGCGGCTCAAGGCCCCACTGGCCGACCTGGGCGAGCAGCGTCTTGGAACTGAAATGGTCCAGGTTCATCGCGAACCAGCCCGAGCCAACGAGGGCGACAACGCCCAGCCAGACAGACATCTGCGCGCCGGGGGCCCACCCGGGCGCGAACTGCGTGCCGCGCACCTTCTCGATCAGGACGTAGCTCAGCAGAACAATCGCCAGCGCGGCAAACGTAAGCACGCCCGTCGATACGGGGTGGGTGAATGCATCAGGGGGCGTGAAATAGGGCA
>DASTEB010000176.1:0-2458 GCA_035710025.1 Chloroflexia bacterium | reverse complement strand
CGCATCTCGGGCGTGATGCCGTTGGCGGCGCCGGGTCCTTTCTCGGCCAGGGCGCGCAGGTGCTCGGCCGCTTCGTCGGCGGTCCGGGGCGCCTGCCAACTTGCCGTGCCCGTGGCGCACTCGTGGGCCAGCCGGGCGGCGTTGTCCACCGCCCCGGGCCACTGCGCGAACATCGCGGCGACCTCGTCGGGCGCACGCAGATGCTCGCCCTCGTCCGGGCCGTTGAACGGCAACCCGCGCGCTGCCCTGACCGCCCGGTACGCGGGGGCATCCTCGGGCCGGAGGTAGCGGGCGGGCGGCACGGCTACGATAGGTAGGCCGGCCTCTTCGGCGGCGCGAGCGGTGCGCGAGGCGCGGTCGTCGTCCCCCTCGCGTCCGGCGTGTGGCAACCCAACGTAAGCGTGTCCCGCGAAGGCAGTGGCGATCTCGCCGGCCCAGGGGGGCTGCTTCTTAGCCGTTGCACCCGCGATTGGCGACAACTCGCCTCGCTCGTCCCACCCGAGCAGCACGAGCGCAAGCCCGCCCGTGTGCTTTGCGAGCGCGTCCCACGGCAGCGGGGCGACTTCCGGCGAGAGCCAGCGTGCGTAAGCGGTCGCGGCGAGCCTCATAAGGTTGCCCATGCCCTCCGCGTCGCGGGCAAGCAGCAGCGCCGGGGCGACCTCCGACGGTTGGCCGGACTTGCGCCCCGTGCCCTGCGGCAGCGCGAGCGCAACCTCCATCCCGTACACCGTCGCGATGCCGCTTTCGTCAGCAGCGCGGCGCAGGGAGGGCAGCGCGGCCAGGGGCGAGCGCTCGGCCGCGCCGAGGGTGGTGTAGCCAAGCTCGGCGGCCCGGCGGCACCACGATTGGGGCATGGCAGGCCCGCCACCCCGGCTGAAGTGGGTGTGAACGTACAGATAGGCGAATTGCGGTTCGGGCGGCGGGCTTGTGCTCATACAACCCCGATTATATGCCCGCCGGATGGCGCTGTGGATTGGTGGAATGGGTGTGGATTACGGTGGTTGGTAGAGGCTGAGGAGTGGGCCCGGGAGAGGTCGGCGCGTGCTATAATCAAATGTACGGCACGCAAGTGAGGCAGCCAGAGATCATGGACTACCACAACACCATCACGATTGAGCCCGGTAAGCGCGGCGGGAAGGCCTGCATCCGCGGGATGCGCATCACCGTGTACGACGTGCTCTCTTATCTAGCGGCGGGCATGACACACGAGCAGATTCTGAGCGACTTCCCCTACCTGACCAGGGATGACATACTGGCCTGCCTGGCCTTCGCCGCTGACCGCGAACACCGCTGACCTCGCAAACGTCGTACGTGGGATAACTGGGATCGGGAGGGTGGACCAAACAAGGGAGCAGCAATGGCAGTAAGCATCGAACAGAACATGGGGCAACCCGACAAACAGACCGCCTGGGCGCAGATGCTCTGGTACGCCTACCTGACCGGGGACAACTCGCAGCTTGATACCAAGGTCAAAACGATCCGGAAGGTCTTCAAGCGTCTGCCTTCGCCTCCCCGGTGCAAGGTGTGCAACGCCCCGTTCAGCGGCGTCGGCGGCGCGCTGGTCAAGCCGTTCGGGTTCGGCAGCGGGCGGTCCAGCTTCAACGGCAACCTGTGCGACCGCTGTGAGAAGATCGTCAAGAAATACCAGGTGGGCATGGAACTGCCGCTCACGATGCTCTTCGCCGACGTACGCGACTCGACCACCCTGGCCGAGGAGATCGGCCCTTCCGCCTTCCACCACCTGATCAACCGCTACTACCAGACCAGCACTCAGGTGCTCTCAAAGAGCGACGGCCTGGTCAACAGGTTGATCGGCGACGCGCTGATCGGGCTGTACGTCCCGGGTATTGCCGGGCCTGAGCACGTCAAGACCGCGGTAGGGGCCGCCCGCAAGCTGCTCGAAGCCACAGGGCACACCGACCCCAACGGCCCCTGGATCCGCGTCGGTATCGGGGTGCACATGGGCACGGCTTACGTGGGCGCCGTCGGCGGTGGAGACAGCGTGGGGGATATCACCGTGCTGGGCGACGCCGCGAACACCACAGCGAGGTTGTCCGCGCAGGCTGCCGACGGCGAGATACTGGTCAGCGAGGATACCTGCCGGGTCGCCAACCTGCAACTTGAGGATTGCGAGCTGCGCACGCTCAAGCTGAAGGGCCGGACGGAGCCTGTGGCCGTGCGCGTGATTCGGGTGTCGGCGGCAGAAGGCGCAAGTGCTGTCCCGGCTTGAGCGCCGGGTTGTCTAGAATGGAGCGCTCCAGCGATGCCTGCAAAGATGCATGGAGCAAATGCTGATCTCCGGTCGGGGATTGTCGTATCGCTTGCCCCCGACCTGGCCGGGTTGCAGGCGCCGGACGGCTCGATGGTGCCCGGAGAATCGCTTGGGCCGGGCATAGTGCAGCAAGTAGAGCAGGACGGGCGCGTGTGCGTGCACTGGGTTGAGGCGAGTTTCAACTCA
>DASTEB010000175.1:0-5343 GCA_035710025.1 Chloroflexia bacterium | reverse complement strand
GGAGAAGGGCAGGCTAGACGCGGCGCGGCGCCACGTCCCGGCGCTGCTGCTACACGGGCTGCGGCGAGGCTCGTGGAGGAGCATCGACGGGGCCATTGAGCTGATGATCCCGCCTTTCACCATCTTCGCCGGAATCATGTTAGTCCTGGTGGGGCTGAGCCTCTTTTCGGGCAGCGCTCCGCTGATCGTAGTCGCCGCGGCCGGGCTTATAGCGCTCGGCCTCTATACGCTGCGCGGGCTGTCGCTTGCCTCGGCCCGCAATCCCCGGATTTACCGCGCCCTCCTGCACTTGCCGGGCTTCGTCGCCTGGCGGCTGTGGACCTATCTGGGCATGCTGGCGCGGCGGGGCCGCGTGCAATGGACACGAACCGACCGCACGCCGACACGGTGAGCGGGAGGGGCCAGGAGGAATAGAGTCGACAGTGCGCGTACCGGGTTGGGCGGGGCGTGGCGCAACACAAGCGGCAAAACGGTACGCGAGCGAGGTGAAAGAATTGCAAGGAAAAGGAGAAGACCTGTGAGCCGAATTTGCATCATACGTCATTACTATTACCCGGAAGACCCGCGCAGCCGACGGGAGGCCGAAGCGCTGGCGGCCGCCGGGCACGAGGTCGACATCCTCGCGCTTCGCCAGGCCGGGGAGCCTGCGCGTGAAGTGATCAACGGGGTGAACGTGCGGAGACTGCCCGTGGGGCACTACCGCGGCACTCTGTTCCATTATGCATACGAGTACGGCGCGTTCTTCTTCCTCGCCTTCCTCATCCTCACCGGACGCTTCTTCCGGCGGCGCTACGACGTCGTGCAGGTCAATTCGCTGCCCGATTTCCTGGTGTTCGCCGCCGCGCCCGCCAAGGTGTTCGGGGCGCGGGTCGCGCTGGACATGCACGAGTGTACGCCCGAGCTGTTCTGCACGAAGTACGGGGCGTCGCCCGCTCACCCGGTGGTGAGGCTGCTGGCATGGATCGAGCAGCGCAGCCTGGCCTTCGCGGACCAGGTGATCACGTGCACGCCTCAGCAGCGGGAAGTGTTCGCGTCGCGCGGCACCCCGGCCGGGAAGGTCGCGGTGGTTCTCAATGCGGCCAACTCGGCGATCTTCAAGCCTCGCACGCCCGAACCTGTCATGTGGGAGCCGGGCGAGCGGTTCAGGCTGGTGACGCACGGGCTGGTGGTGGAGCGCTACGGGCACGAAACGATGGTGCGCGCGGTAGCCCTGCTGGCCGAGCAGATCCCTGACGTGGTGCTGCATGTGTACGGCAAGGGCGACTACCTGCCGGAGATGGAAGCGCTGGCGCGCAAGCTAGGCATAGAGGACAAAGTGATTGCCCATGGGTTCGTGGCGGAGGATATACTGCTTGATGGGATAGCGCGGGCGCACGTCGGGGTGATAGCTGCCAGGCGTGACAGTTTCCGAGATTTGACGCATACTCAGAAGATGTACGAGTACGTCGCGATGCATAAGCCGGTGGTCATCGCCGAGACGCCCGCCGTGCGCACGCACTTCGACGACGAGTGCTTCCAGTTCTTCACGTCGGACGACCCCGAGGACCTGGCGCGTGCGCTGCGAGAGCTTTATTACAACCCCGCGAGGGCGCTTGACATGATCGAGGCGGCGAGCATACGTTACCGGTCGTATGCCTGGGAGGAACAGCGGCACGTGTATTGCGACGCGGTGCTCGGCGGCATCCCTCGATACCTTCCCGGCGCCGTCGAGGCGGAGGAGCAGGCTGCGCACGTAGCGGCAGTGCCCAAGCTGGCGCCGGCGCTGGTGACCTCGCAGGAGGCCATCGCACGCGTGCCTTCGATGGTGGAGAGGAGCCTTGCGCGGCCTTTCAAGGACCTGAACGGGGCGGCCCAGCCGGTCGAGGGGGACGGCATGTACCTTGCCGGGATGGCCGGGCCTGTTGAAGAGGGCGGCAATTAATGAGCATCAAGCGATATCTTGCCACGTTCTTCCGCGGACGGCGGCTTTATATCCCGCTGCTGCTTGCGCTAATCGGCGCGACACTGCTGGGCACCTATTACCTCGCCTCGACTCAGTACGAGGCAACCGCACGCGTCTGGGTGGATAACCCGGTGCTGGCGAACGTGATAGACCCCAGCGCGCCAATAGACTACCAGTACCTCGCGTCACCGGCGCAGCAGCAGGCCGACAAGCTTGCCCAACTGCTCCAGACCGACTCGTTCGTCACGGGCATCCTCACGAACACCGGCGCGGCCGGGCAACTGACCGGGCCTGCCGAAACCGACCGCGCCGTCAAGGATTTCCGCAGGAAGATCGCGGTGACGCCGCTCGGCTCGAACACCGTCAGGATCACGTACTCGGGCAGCGACCCGGTGCTGTGCCAGCAGATGGTGCAGAGCACGATTGACCAGTACCGGGCGCGAGACCTGACTGCGCGTATCGAGCAGAGCGCCATCGAGCGGCAGTTCTACCAGAAGCAGCTTGAGATTTACGAAGACCAGGTAGCGGCCGCGAGCACGCGGGTGGAGGAGTTCCAGCGCGAGCACCCCTTCCCAGATCCGACCTCGCCGCAGTACCTCGAGATGCAGGGATTGCAGCGGGAGCTTGAGTCGGCCCGCGCCCTTCTGAACGCGACCCACACGAAGATCGAGCAGGCAAACGCCGCCGAGTCGCTCTCGGATACGAGCCGCCGGGTCGAGTTCCAGGTGCTGGACGCGCCGACGGTGCCGACGCGGCCCGCGGCGACCACGACGCGGCTGGTGACGTACCTCTCGCTCGGGCTGATCGCCAGCGTGCTATTCGTCCTGTTTGCCGTGGCGTTCGCCACCTGGCAGGACAACACGGTCAGAAACGGCGACGACCTGGAGCGCCTGACCGATGTGCCGCTGCTCGACGCGATCCCGCACCTCCCGCCTCATGCGGTGACGGGCGGCGGTCGACCGCAGCCGGAGGGAGCCAAACGCGCTCGCAAGCCGGCGAAAGGCCAGCGCGAGGAGCCTGCGGCGGTGTACCCGCGCAGTATCGTGGAGTAGAGGGACGTGACGATGCCGACCACAACTACAAAGACCAACCGCAAGATTACGACCGCCGCGCCCGACGAGACGCGCTCCTCCTCGTTCCGCAACCTGTATACGCGCGTGCTGCTCGGATTGCAGACGGGGCAGCACCAGGTGCTGGGTGTGACCAGCGCGATAGAGGGCGAAGGCAAGACGACCGTCGCTTCCGGGCTTGCCACGGCGCTAGCCGAGGACGGGGCATTACTCGGGTTCGGCCGCGAGCCGGATACCACTCTGCTGGTGCAGGCGAACCCAGGCGCCCTGCCGGAGGACCCGCGCCTTGCACTCAGGAGGGGGCCGGGCCTTATAGAGGTGCTGCGCGGCGAAGCCGAGCTTGACGCGGCGACACGGGCGACGGGCATTGACAAGCTGGCGGTGCTGCCGCTGGGCGAACCTGCGCACAACTTCCCGCTGGCGATTCGTAACGCGGCGCTGCCCGAGGTGTTCGCCGAGCTGCGGCTGAAGTACGGGCTGATCGTGCTGGACCTGCCTGCGGTGCTGAACAGCACCGACACCGACGTGCTGGCGCGGCTGGCCGACCAGTTGGTGCTGGTGGTGCGGGCCAACGTAACGCCGGCCACGCTGGTGCGGCAGGCGCTCGACCAGCTTGAGCAGGACAGGCTGCTGGGCGTGGTGCTGAACGACAGCCGTTCCGATCTGCCGCCCTGGCTCGAGCACCGGCTCTAGCCGGGCCGCAACCGGGTAACGACGATGATACTTGTAGCGGCGCTACTGGCGTACTTCTGCCTGGTCGGGCTTACCGCACGCCAATTCGGCGCGCGGGAGCGGTGGCTGCTGCTCGCGGGCATATTCGTGATGGTCATGCTCGACTTCGCGAGGCGGACGCTGCAATGAGCGGGGCAGGGTGCGAGCGTGACGGCAATGCCGTGACAGAGGGTGGACACCGGTGGTAGGCGCGGCGCGAGACCTGTCGGTCTACCGGCAGCAGAAGCGGCAGCGGCGCGAGCGGCTCGCCGGGGCGGTGGGCCTTATCGCCGCGGCGATGGCGTTCGCCACCGCGCTGGTGCTGCTGACGGGGCCGCTGCCGCTGGCGCTGGGGTTCGCGGCGCTGCTCGGCGTGACGGTGATCGCGCAGAACCCGCGCATCGGGCTGTACCTGCTGCTGTTCAACGCTATCCTGCTGGAACAGTGGGGCATCGTGGGGCTGGACCCGGTGACCAAGTGGTTCCCCTTCTACGAAACGCTGTCTGGCGCGTACGGCGCGGGAGTGCCGGTCAGCCCGGTGGAGATGGTGCTGCTGGTCACGCTGGCGGCGGTCGTGCTGCCGCGCCTCATTCGCCGCGACGGCGCTTTCGAGCGCGGGCCGCTTTTCCTGCCGCTGGCGCTTTTCCTGGCGTTCGTGGTGGGGTCGATAGCTTATGGCGTAGCGGCGCCGGGCGGGGCGGGGCCGTTCTACTTGAACGCGGCCTGGGCCGAGACGCGCTCGTTCTTCTACCTGGGTATTACCTACGTGCTTGCGGTCAACCTGATCCGCACGCAGGCGCAGCTCCGCACGTTCGTCTGGCTGTTCATCGTCGCGGTGGGCATCAAGAGCGTGCAGGGGATCGTGCGCTACGTATATGCGCGGGGCAACGGGCTGCGGCTCGAATCGATCGTGGGGCACGAGGACGTGGTGTTCTTCGCCGCGCTGGTGCTGCTCCTGGGGGCGCTTCTCTTCTTCGGGAAGGGGTTCGCGGCGGTGACGCGGCGGCAGATGTGGGTGATGGCCGCGGCGGTGCCGCCACTCGTTTTCACGTTGCTGGTGACGCGGCGGCGGCTTGGCTTCATCGTGCTGGGGGTGGCGCTGATCCTGATGGGGCTTGTGCTGCTGAGGACGCGGCGCGATATCTTCATGAGGCTCGTGCCGGTGGCGGTGCTTGTCGTTGTCGTATATACGATTGTGTTCTGGAACAACACCGGCGCGCTGGGCGAGCCGATACGCGCCTTCCGCTCGATCGCGACTCCGACCACCGAGCGCGACATGCTGTCCAACGCGTGGCGCGATCTTGAGAACCTGAACATCGCGTACAACATCGCGGGCTCCCCCGTGACGGGGCTGGGCTTCGGCCGCCCGTATGCTTTTATCGTGACGCAGCCGCCGCTCGACGCGACCGGCTTCACCTATTGGCGGTACATCGCGCACAACGCCATCTACTGGGTGTGGATGAAGATGGGCCTGGTGGGCTTCATGCTGTTCTGGAACGTGATCGGCTCGGCGGTGGTGCTGGGATTGGTGACGTTCCGGCGGCTGCGCGACGGCTACCTGCGCTCGCTGGCCTTGCTGGTGGCGGGCGTGGCGCTCATGCAGGTGTTCTTCTCGTACGG
>DASTEB010000174.1:0-2619 GCA_035710025.1 Chloroflexia bacterium | reverse complement strand
GCCTGCCGCCGGGGCCGGGCACCCACAGAACCTCGGAGCTGCCTTCCAGGGCTACTACCGCGAGACCCGCTCTACACTCTCTGGGGATTTTAGCATCAACCATCAAGTCCTGCAAGCGGCGCCGCCCATCCATTCCGAGCGGCCGAATCCAATCGCCGGGGGCGCGACGCCGGACCACGGGCGGGCCTAATACGGCAAACGCGTCGTAGTCGAACGAGGCGTGCCAGTCGCCCATCTCGGGCCGCTCAAGTGCCGGATCGACCACAGCGGTTTCCAGAGTCCAGCCGCGCTCGAGGTCAATGCTCGTGCCGGGGGTTACAGAGATTGGTTCGGCTGCAGCCATGGGGCGGCCGCAATCCTCCGTAAGGCGAACGGCGTCGCGGTCTAGCGTGCGGAGGCGCACGGTGCCTGTGCTGCCCGACCGCTCCACGCGCACGCCCTGAGGTAGGTCGACGCCGGTCGGCGCGCCCTCCGCCGCCGAAAGAACCGACGCCGCGTCCTCGACGTGTGCGAACGAGAAGTCGACCAGAGTTCCGGCTACAATCTGTAGCGCCCGCCTGACCAGCCTGCGCCTGAGGGCCACGGGCTGTAGGGCGAAGTCGTTTGTGTCGAAGTCCACGCGCCGGCTCTTGTCGTCCCGTCTTGACAGGCGACCCCACGCTTCCTCCACCACGCTCTCGAGAACGGCATCGTCGGCGCGGGCGATCTCGGACAGGCGGTAGAGGTGGCCCTTCACGGCGAGGCTGTAATGCTCTTGCAGGTAGGGAATCAGCCCGTAGCGGATGCGGTTGCGGCGGTAGGACTGGTCGACGTTGGTCGAGTCGTAGCGCGGCGCAAGGCCGTGGTCGCGGCAGTAGTCCTCGATCTCGTGCCGCCAGACTGCGAGCAGCGGGCGGTAAAGCTCGACCTGGCGAGCGGGGTCGCGTGGGAAGGCAGTCTGGAGGTCGGGGTCGCCGGGCGCGGCCACGACGTCGAGCGCGCTCATGCCCGCGAGGCCCGTGATGCCGGTGCCGCGAAGGATCGCCATCAGCACTGTCTCGACCTGGTCGTCGGCGTTGTGCGCGACGGCGACCGCGCTGCCGTAATGCTGCGCCACCGAAGCGAGGAAGGCGTAGCGGGCGCGCCTCGCTGCGTCCTCGATGGAAAGGCCCCTGCTGCGCGCATAGGCGGGTACGTCGAACTCGGCCACGGTGACGGGCACGTGCAAGGCCTGCGCGGTGCTCCGGACGAAGTCGGCATCCTGACGCGACTCTTCTCCACGTACCAGGTGGTCGAGGTGCGCGACTTGGGGGGTGGTTGCGGAGCGAGTCCCGCGCAGGCGGACGAGCAGATGAAGCAGCGCGAGGGAGTCGGTGCCGCCCGAAACGCCCACGACCAGGGGCTTCTCTTGCAGCAGATCGGCGTGCCCCAGGCGCACGGCCACGTCGCGCACGCGCGAAGCGAGGTCAGCGGAGGGTGTCGACATGATCCCTGATGGCCGTGCCGGTGCTGGACATAGAGTGTGCACCCCCGGAAAACAGAAAACCCAGCCTGCAAAAGCTGGGTCTAGCGGGTGGCGGGGGGGAGATTTGAACTCCCGACCAAGGGCTTATGAGTCCCCTGCTCTGCCGCTGAGCTACCCCGCCGCGACAGGCGCCTACCAATTATACCAGCAGCCCTCAGTGCTGTCAAACGTCAAGCGCCAAAAGTCAAGAGGCAAGGAGATGCGGATCTGGTTCCCTGACGCTTGACGTTTGACGTTTGACGTAACGGCTAGCTCACCGCCACTCCCAGCAGCTGCTCCATCTCGTCCAGGCGCTTCTCGAAGCGGTCGAGCGCGCTCAGCACGGGCTGCTCGGTGGACATGTCCACGCCGGCATCGCGCAGCAGATCTATCGAGTACATGCTGCTGCCGCGGCTAAGGAACTGCAGGTAACGGTCGACCGCGGGCTGGCCCTCGCTCAGAATCTGCTGGGCGAGCGCGACGGCCGCCGACATCCCGGTGGAGTACTTGTACACGTAGAAGCTGCGGTAGAAGTGGGGGATGCGCGCCCATTCAATGGCGATCTCGTCGTCCACGTTCACACCCGCTCCGTGATACTTCTTGTTCAGATCGAAGTGGATCTCCGACAGCTTATCTGCCGTGAGGGCCTCGCCCGACTCGGCTTTCTCGTGCGCGATCTTCTCGAACTCGGCGAACATTGTCTGGCGGTACAGCGTGGTGCGGAACTGCTCAAGGCTGTGGTTCACGACCGCCAGCTTGACGGCCCGGTCGTCCGAGCTATTGAGCAGATAGTCGGACAGCAGCTCTTCGTTAAGCGTGGACGCAACCTCGGCCACGAAGAGAGTGTAGTTAGCGTACACGTACGGCTGGGCGGCGAAGGTGTTGTACGTGTGGATCGAGTGCCCGACCTCGTGCGCCAGCGTGAACACGTCGCGCAGAGTGTCCTGGTGGTTCAGGAGCATGAACGGGTGTACGCCATACACGCCCCAACTGTAGGCGCCTGAGCTTTTGTTCTGGGTCTCGTACACGTCGGTCCAGCGCGACGAGAAGCCTTCCTTGACGGCATCCTGGTAACGCTGGCCGAGCGGAGCGACCGCGTTGACCACCATGTCGGTAGCGCGCTCGTACTCGATCGT
>DASTEB010000173.1:0-4684 GCA_035710025.1 Chloroflexia bacterium | reverse complement strand
GTGTCGCTGACTTGCTGCTACCCAGGATTGTGGGAACGTGTACTCACCAAGTATGACGTCGTCTATGGCCTGCCGCATCTGGTGTGCGGATGTATTCGGGCCCATCTGTCCCACCCCTGTGCCGAAGCCCGGCAAGGCAATTGTCTTCACACGGCTTGCCACCGGCTCATCGCGGTAAGAGCCGGCCGCGAACCGTCCCTGCTGCACCAAAAGGAATACCGCTCGTGCGGCTAGGTAAGCATTCACAGACTCTCGGAGCAACATGGGAACCCGCATTGTGGGCGCAATGATGAGAAATGGAATTTTGGAGTTTCCGGTTTCGACTATGTCCGCGTTCCCAACGACTAACTCGCCGGCATGGTGGGTCAAGATCGTACGCTGCACCCGTGCCTCGAGCGCCGCGCCAAAGTAGTTAAGGTAGACAGCGTCGACACCGCCGTCCATGAAGCCGAAGCTGTTCGCCGGGCTTACGACGGCATCGCAGGTAACATCAAGAATGGAGCCTCGCCGGATCGAAACGAAGTCCAGGTCGCCGCAGAACTTCTCCCACGCCCGCACAACGACGATATTCAAATCGCAAAGCACAATCTGTATCATTAGCGTGTACCCCCTTTCACATTGACTCTCTCGCGGGAGTATCGCATGAGTCACGCTACAGGCTTGGCGCGCCCGGCCTGCGCCCGTGGTACGCAGCGTCGAGCAGGCGGCGGATGCCCTCACGGGTGACGGGCGCGGGGTTGGCGTAGGGATCGCGGGCGGCGAGGTCGGCCGCTTCGTCCAGGTCTTCGGCGCGCATGCCGATGTCCTTCAGCGCTGTCTTAGCGCCCAGGCTCTCAGCGAGGTCGAACAGGCCGCCGGGCGCGTCCTCCGACAGCAGGGCAGCGGCGATATGTCGCATGGCGTCGGGAGCGGCCGCGGCGTTGTAGGCGGCGGCGTGAGGCAGGATGACGGTGTGCACCTCGGCGTGGGGCAGGTTGTATCGCCCGCCCAGCACATGACACAGCTTGTGGTGCAGGCCCATGCTCGCCGCGGCAAGGGACGAGCCCGCCAGCCACGCGCCGTACAGCGCCTGCGTGCGCGAAGTGAGGTCGCCCGGCTCGCGCACGACCACCGGAAGGCTCTCGGCCAGGGCGCGTATGCCCTCGCGCGCCATCAGCGACACGATGGGGCTGCCGTCGGGGGCGTACAGCGCCTCGACGCAGTGCGCGATGGCGTTCATCCCGCTCGGGCCGGACACTGCCGCGGGCAGGCTCAGCGTGAGCAGCGGGTCGTACAGCACAGTCTTCGCGAGCACTCGCCTATCGCGCCCGGTGCGCTTGACGCCGCCCTCGGTCATGCCCCACACGGGCGTCATCTCCGACCCGGCGTACGTGGTGGGCACGGCCACGAAGGGCAGGCCCGACGTGAGCGCGACAGCCTTCGCCAACCCCACGGTCGAGCCGCCGCCGACGGCCACACAGCAATCAGCCTGCAGGCGGGCGACCTCGCTCCGGGCGGCCTCGGCCACCTCAACCGGCACGTGCATCACCGCGCCGTCGTGGATGCCCACGGCCAGAGGGCCAAGCCGTTCAGCGGCCGACTCGGCAAGGTGGCGCTGCCCCTTCGTGGACAGCACCAGCGCGCGCTTCACGCCCAGCCGCTCGACCTCCTCGCGCAGGCGCTCCAGGCTGCCGGGGCCGAACACGACCCGGACGGGCATCGCTTCGTAGGTGAAAGACAACACGCGGGCTACAGGCGCGACTCGACTTCGTGCCCGTCGAGCACCGGGGCCGCGACGGGGTGGCGAGGCGCTGCGGGGCCGTCGGGCTGGGGTGCGCGCTTCGCGGTCAGTTCGAGCAGCGCGTCCGCCAGGTGACGGTCGTCGATGTTGTAGTCGCCGCGCTCGACGCGGATGCGGTGCGCGGCGGCGAGCACGTCGGCGTGGGTGTAGCCCACGGGCGGCTCGAACTTGTAGCAGGCAAGCTCGAGTAGCTGGCCGTTGGGGTCGCGGAAGTAGATCGAGTCCATGAAGCCGCGGTCTATCGGCCCGGTGTTCTCGATACCCAGCGTCTCGAGCCGCTCGGCCACCTGGGTGTACGTGGCTCGCGACACCATGAAGGCGAGGTGGTGCAGATTGCCGATGCCCTCGGGGTTGGGCGTCGGGTCGTTCACACGGGTGGGCCGCACGAAGAAGGTGAGCAGCCGCCCGTCGCCCGGGTCGAAGTAGAGGTGGGTCTCCTCGGGCACGTCGAGGTTGGGCTGCTCGAACACGAACGGCATGCCGAGCACACCCTCGTAGAAGTCGATCGTGGCCTCTCGGTTGGACCCCACCAGGGTGATATGGTGCACGCCCTGCGTTTGCAGAATAGCCATGCTGCGCCCCCTTTCGGATGGTGACTAATACCCCATTATAGCCCTTTGGTGTGAAACGCAAAGGCATTGTTGAACCGCAGAGACTGCGCTCTCTGCGTCTCTGCGGTTCAATTCGCCCGTCACTTTCGGGTGGTCTTTACCGGATGTCAACCTGCGTATACTTGCGTTTGCACCGGGGGGTGTTATACTCGGGGCAGATGGTTCAATGACGGTTGAACAGTCGCATGGGCGTTGAAGTATGGCGCCGCGGGGAGGGGCAGGATGGTTATGGGGCAATTGAAGCGGGTGGAGACGCTGGCGGAGTGGCTCAAGGTGCTGGCCGAGCCGAACCGGCTGCGCATCGTCGACCTGTTGATGCAGGGCGAGCAGTGCAACTGCGAGATGGGGGGCAAGCTGGGCATGGCCCCCAACCTTATCTCGCACCACCTGGGCGTGCTGCAGAAGGCCGGGCTGATCGAGGCGCGGCGCGACCCCGACGACGCCCGCTGGATACATTACTCGATGAGCCGCAGCGCGCTGGCCGAGCTAAACGGCGCGCTCGGCGCGTTCTTCGACCCGGCGCGGATACAGGACGGCGACAATGCCTCGTGCGGCCCGCGCATCAACTTCGCGGCACGGCAGCGTGCGTCCGCGCCCTGAAAGGAACCCCAACCCATGAACGAAGTAGCTAACCCCGCTGCTGTGGCGGTCGCGCTGTTCGACCCGCCGCTGTGCTGCCCCACGGGCCTGTGCGGCCCCACGCTCGACCAGACGCTGCTCGACGTGAACGAGATGGTGCTGGCGCTCAAGTCCGAGGGCGTGGGCGTCGAGCGCTACCAGATGGCGACCCACCCCAACGCGTTCCTCAAGCACCCGGAAGTCATGCGCCTGGTGCGCGAAAAGGGCATGGACGCGTTTCCCATCACCGTGGTGGGCGGCAGGGTGGTCAAGGTGGGCGCGTACCCCACGCGTGAGGAGATCGACGCGGCGGTGGCGGAGGCGGAGGCGGGGCGATGAGCACGCGCTTCGTCTTCTTCTCGGGCAAGGGGGGCGTGGGCAAGACCTCGATGGCCTGCGCCGCCGCCGTGCGCGAGGCCGGCCGCGGTGTGCGCACGCTTATCGTGACTACCGACCCGGCGTCCAACCTGGGCGACGTGTTCGAGCAGCCCATCGGCCACCGCGTGACCCCGGTGGAGGGCGTGCCCAACCTGTGGGCCATGGCTATAGACCCCGACCAGGCAACCCACGAGTACATCGACCGGGCGATGGCCCCCCTACGCGAGGCCTTCCCCGAGCAGATCGTCGCGGTGATGGAAGAGCAGATGTCGGGGCCGTGTACCGCCGAGGTCGCGGCGTTCGACCGCTTCGTGGACTTCCTTGACCTGCCGGGCGAGACCTCGGCCCCCGGCTTCGACCTGGTGATTTTCGACACTGCGCCCACCGGGCATACCATTCGCCTGCTGGAATTGCCCGCCGAGTGGAGCCGCTCGATTGACGAGGCGTCGGCGGGGAGCGGGCAGACGTGCATCGGCCCGGCGGCGGCCATTCAGGACGCGAAGCTGAAGTACGAGCGCGCTCTTGCGACGATGCGCGACCCCGGGCAGACCACGTTCGTGTTCGTCTTGCAGCCCGAAGCAACCTCGCTCAAGGAGACACACCGGGCAATAGGCGAGCTTGAGAAGCTGGGCATACGCACGCACAGATTGATCGTGAACGGCATCATCCCGGTGGAGGAGCAGGCCAACGCACTGTTCGCCAAGAGGCGCAGGATGCAGCAGACCTATCTCTGGCGAATACACCGCGAGTTCCAATTGCCCGAGCAGCACATGTACCTGCTCGACGGCGAGATCAAGGGCGTGGAGAGGCTGCGCGAGGTGGCGCACCTGCTGTACGAGGGCCACAGGCCGCGCACCGCTACCCCGTCCGCCGTGCCAGCTACGGCAGCGCCCGAAGGCCCTGCGTCCCCCGAGGCGGTTGCCCGGCTTGTTCCGGGGGAGCGCACGCGCTCGATCTTCTTCACGGGCAAGGGCGGCGTTGGCAAGACGGTGGTGTCGTGCATGACGGCGGTGTGGCTGGCGCGGCAGGGGTACAAGACGCTGCTGTTGACCACCGACCCGGCGGCCCACGTGGGCGACGTGCTCGGCGCGCCCGTGACCGACCGTCCCGCCCCGGTGGAGGGCGTGCCCAACCTGTGGGCAACCAAGATCGACCCGAAGGCGGCGGGCGACGCCTACAAGGCGCGCATACTGGACGATGCGCGGAGACGCGGGCGGCCGGAGGGGGCAATCGCCGTCATGGCCGAGGAGCTTGACTCGCCCTGCACAGAGGAGATGGCGGCGTTCGACAAGTTCAT
>DASTEB010000172.1:0-27391 GCA_035710025.1 Chloroflexia bacterium | reverse complement strand
TGAAGAAGCAAAACAAAGCGGCGTGCAGAGACTCTTCACCGGCATGTTCTCGCCTGCTACCGCTGCGCGAATGGAAGCCGATTCCCGGATGTGGATGATGCAGTGCCCAAATTGCGGGTGGGAGCGGTCGATATGGGAGCTCGGCGGCATCCGCTACAAAGCGGTCGGCAACCCTCGGAGCCTGCAGCGCTGCCCTGACTGCCGGCAGATTCGCTGGATGAAAATCTACCGCCGGGAAGGACCCGCCCCTGAGGTCCCCGTCTCCAGACCGGACGGCAAGCGCTCTCCACGCTGGCTGATGTGGGCTGTGCTTCTAGCGGTAGTAGCCGCCTTTTTCGTCCTGTTATTCGTCTTTATCGCTGCCATATATGGTTTTGTCTTTTACGTAATTACGGGATAGCTATCACATTCTCCTGCAACGACAAAGCCCCGACGCTCAGTACGTCAGGGCTTCTCGATCGTGACAGGTGGCTCGCTCAAATGGCATACCGTGCGACCTACCCCATGCTGTCCAGCAACCGGACCAGGTAGCCGATCTGCTCTTCGGCGGCTCGCTCGCCCTGCGCGATGATCTCGGGGATGAGATGGGTGTCGAACATGCCGATGCTGCGCTCAAATTGGGGCATCAGTGGGATTATCTCATCGTGATGTACCGCGTTGTGGAAGGCGAACGACGCTTTCAGCAGGTTGTTCGTGTAGATATTGTTGAGGTGCGAGTTCACCGCGGTAAGCGAGTTCATGTGGGGACGGTAGGGCAGCTCGAAGCCCATGGCGATGATCACGTGCCCGCCTTCCTGTATCGCCACGTCCACCGGCAGCGGGTCGGAGGCCGCGCCGTCCACCAGCAGTCTGCCGTCTACCTCCCACGGCGGGAAAATCGTGGGGATGGCCAGGCTCGCCCGCACGGCGTCGAGCAGCCTGCCGCTTGAGAGCACCACCCGCTCGCCCTTGTAGAAGTCGGTGGCTACGAGGTGCAGGGGCACGCGAGTGTCGGCGAAGGTGAGGTCGCCCAACGCCTTCTGCAATCCCACCATCATGGCCGAGTCGTCCACCAGGCCCGAGCGCTCCGTGAACTTGATCGAGCCTTCCTGCACGCCTCGCAGGCTGGTGGCGTAGCCCTTCATCACGTCCGAGGTCCAGAAGCTGAGGGTCATCTCCTGGGCCGTGGGCAGGTCGAAGTCGAGCGCGATCAGCGAGGCATACATGGACCCGCCGCTGCAGCCCACCGCCACCGATACCTCGATATTCTCGCGCTGCAGCACCTTCCACAGCCCGAGCGCCGCGGCGCACTTGACCCCGCCCGACCCAATCACCAGGGCCACACGCCGCCTGTTGCCGACGCCCTCTCTCATGCGCGGGCACCCCCGGTCAACGAGCCTGCATCCGCGGGTGCAAGCAGCCGCCGCAGGTACGGAACCTCTGCTTCGGCGGCTCGCTCTCCCTCTTCGATGATGTACGGGAAGAGATGCGTGTCGGCCAGGCCGATCGGCCTGTCGAAATGGGGGATGATGGCGATGATTTCGGCATGGTGTACCAGATTGTAGAAGGAGTAAGTAGACCTGATAAGGTTGTTCATCATGATCGTGCTGGCCTGTCTTACCACACCCGCAAGAGAAACGGCCTGAGAGCTATGGGGCGTCTCAAAGCCGAGCGCAACTATCACATCGGCGCCTTCGCGAATGGCTACATCCACGGGCAGCGGGTCTGAAGCCCCTCCATCCATGAGCATCCGTCCGTCTACCTTCCAGGGCTGAAATACAACCGGCAGCGCCACGCTGGCCCTGATCGCATCGATAATGCGACCTTTCGAGAGTACTACCTTCTCGCCGTTCAGAATGTCGGTAGCTACCAGGTAGAGAGGCACCTTGGTCTGCTCAAAGGTGAGGTCGCCGAAACCCTCCTGGAGGGCATCCATGAGCCTCCTATCGTCCACCAGTCCTAGCCCGCCGCTGGAACCGAAAAGGCGAGGGGCGAGGAGGCGAAAGAGAGAAGGATAATGGTAGCGCGTGTAGATCTGCCGCTTCCAAATGCCTTTTAGCCTCCGCTCCGTCTCCTCTATGCCGTACCCGAGGGCCAAAGCAGCAGCAAAAAGGCTGCCCCCACTACATCCGACGGTCATGCTAACTTCAATGCCCTCACGGTGGAGCACCTTCATCACGCCCAGCACTGCCGCGCACTTCAGGTTGCCCGAGCCGATGACCAGCGCAACCCGTTTGCGGCTGGTAGGGTCAGCATCAGGTGACAAATCGGGCGCGGCCAGGCCATTATGCAAAGCTGTTCACTGCAGTCTCAACGTTGGGGTAGGTCTTCAGGATGCTGGTGAAGCCTGCCATCGCAAGCACCTTATGCACGTTGTCCTGTGCCCCGGCCAGCCGAAGGTCGCCCCCGGCCTGGCGCGCAGCCTTGAGCGTAGCAAGAAAGCTCCTCAAGCCCGCGCTGCTCACATAGTCCACGGCGCGCAGGTCTGCCACGAGCCGAGTGGCCCCCTCGCTGACCTGCCGCTCGAAATAGCTCATGACCTCGCCTGCCGTCAGCGCGTCAACGCTCCCAACTATCGATACGACCGTTACGTCGCCCTGCTGCTCCGCCGATAGGTCCATCTGCTCATCTCCTCCGGTTCGCGTTGCTATTCACGCTTCTCTTACATCCGCCGGCCCCGTCACGCTTCCTGTGACGGACCGGCCTCGTCCAGCCGCTTGACCATTGTAAGGTGGTTGCCCTTCGTCGGGTCGCTCCAGTAGCTTACGCGGTCCATCAATTCGTGCACGAAGTACAACCCAAGCCCACCGATTTGCCGGTCCTCCCAGCTTGCCTCCAGGTCGGGCCGCGCCGCCTGGTCGGGGTCAAAGGGGTGGCCGCGGTCGGTTATTGTGATTGCAGCCTGTTGGGCGTTCTTCCGAAAAGTCACTTCGATCGGCCCGGGGGTAAGCCCTGCGTACCCGTGGGTGACGATATTGGTGCAGACCTCGTCCACAGCAAGCTTGAAGGCAAACGTGACGTCTTCCGAGATGCCGGCCTGCAGGCACGCCTCCTCCACGAACTGCCGGAGTACCGGCAGGTTCTCCACCGTTGCCTCGCGGCTTATCTCGAGTTTCAGGAGGTCGCTATCCGTAGCCGTAGCTCCAGCCGAATTCCGTTCCCACTCGAACTCCGAGGTCCGCCGGACCGCCAGCATGGTAATATCGTCGAACTGGCTGGCGCCCGCGATATGAGACCTCAGGCTGCTGTCGAGCGCTTGCAGCAATGAGTCGGTCGACTCGGCAGGGAGTGACAGGAGCGAAAGCAGTTGCGACTCGCCGAAGAAGGCCCCTTGCGGGTTCCGCGCATCCAGGACCCCGTCAGTATACATGACGAGCGTGTCACCGGGTTCGAGGTACACCTGGTTAGCTTCGAACTTCATGTCCGGCAACATACCTACGGCGGGGCCGGTAGGCTCGAGGCGTGCCTTGATCTCGCCTCCGGCCGTGACGACCGGGGCTTCGTGCCCGCCGTTCACGTAGGTGAGCAGGCCGCTGGCATGGTCGAGCACTCCGAGGAAAAGCGTGGCGAACATGTTGGCTTTGCCGTGGTTCGTGGCGATGTAGTCGTTGGTTTCGGTGATTGTGTGCAGCACCGAGTCCTTGAGGACCACGCTGGTGGCGGGCATCACCCCCTGCGCGGCGAGGGTCTTCCTGTGGGCGAGGGTCGTGGCTGCTCGCGCCTGGCCCCGGGCTATCATCTCGATGTTGGCCGTGGAGAAGTGCTGGTTCGCGTAGGCCCGCACAAGGCTCCGCACGAGGGCCATGAACAGGGCAGCCCCTACCCCTTTGCCGCATACGTCTGCGATAACAATGCCCATCATGCTGCCTCTCCCGAGTAGGAAGGCATCATAGAAGTCTCCTGCTACCTCGCGGGCGGGGCGGAAGTGGCCGTTTATCTCCCAACCCTGTGGTTGCGGCAGATGCTCCGGTAGGAATCCCGCCTGGATTTGCCTTCCTATTTCGAGCTCGCCCTCAGCCGCCTCCTTGGCTTTCCTCAGCTCCGCTCCCATTCGCAGGCTCTCAGTTACGTCGCGCAGGATGCCTCGGAAGCCGATGGGGTTGCCGTCCACGTCGCGCATGAGCGATACGTTAGCGTCAGCATAGCCGGTATCGCCGTTTCGCCGCAGGATGCTGAAGATAACCCCCTGCTGTGGCTCTCCCGTGCGATAGACGGTGTTGAATGCTTCGAATACCTTTCTGATGAACCTGCGGTCATTGTAATGTCTGTAGTGGCGCCCTAGCACTTCTTCCCTCGAATACTGCACCGCCTCGCAAAACGGGCCATTGACATACGTCAGATGGCCTGTGAGATCGACCTCAAAGTATGCGTCAATGTTCTCGAGGAGTGCCAGGGTCTTCTCCTCGCTATAATGGAGCATGCGCTCAGTTTGTCGGAGGTCGTCCAACTCGCGTTCGAATCGAGCACGCTCCTCATCGGTGTGTCTGTAAGCAACGTCCACCGCGTCGAGGAAGCGCTGCCAGGCCGGGGGGAGGCCGTTGGTCGCGCCGATGCTGCTTTCTAGCTGTTGTTGCAATAATCTGTGCATGTACTCGCCAAACCTTGCCCTTATGGCCTCGAAGAGGCATTGCGGAATAATACCGTCGCAGGAGGGCAGCGTTGGAGAGAAAAGTCGACGGGTAAGGAAACGACTCGGACGCATAGCATCCAAGCCGTTGTCCTTAGAAATATGTGGCGCGCCCGGAGAGATTCAAACTCCCGACCCTCTGATCCGAAGTCAGATGCTCTAGTTCGCTGAGCTACGGGCGCGTGTTGGCCTGCACACACCTATCGGCGCATACGCGATATTATACCACATCGCACCTGCCCGCTGCCGAGGCGGCAGGGTTATTGCCGTAGCAGCCGTTCGAGCGCCTGCCGGGTGCCCGTGCCGCGGATCGCGTCCAGGCTCTCCTTTACCGCCGCTGCCAGCCTGCCGTCGGCCGCCGGCCGCTCCCCGAATATCTCGCGCATGGAGAGCAGAGCCGTAGGGTCGTCGGGCGCGCTCCTCGCCCGCGCCACCAGCTCGTCCCGCAACGGGTCTGCGATCTCGATGGGGTCGCCCGCCTCGTCGGTGCCGTACAGGTAGCGGTACCAGGCGGCCAGCGCGAACGCCAGCCACCGGATCGAGCCGCCTGTAGCCAGTTGATGTTCCAGGGGCGGCACCCAGGCGTTACGCGCCTTGGCCGACCCGTCCATCGCGAGCCGCTGCACCTGGTCGCTGATGGCGGGGTTGGAGAAGCGCTCGACCAGCGTCTGCTTGTACGCCGCGAGGTCGATGCCCGGCACCGGAGGCACCGTGGGGGTAATATCGACGTCCATGTACTGCTGAACGTAGGCGCGTATCGCCGGATCGCGCATGGCCGCGTCGACTTCCCTGTAGCCCATGAGGTAAGCGGGGTAGGACAGCGCCGAGTGCGACCCGTTCAGCAGGCGCACCTTCAGCTTCTCGTACGGCTCCACGTCGCTCGTAACCTGCACGCCCACCTCCTCAAGCGCCGGGCGCCCTGCGGCGAAGTTGTCCTCCAGCACCCACTGCAGGTACGCCTCGCTCACCACCGGGCACCTGTCGTCCACCCCGAAGGTGTCGCGCACGAACGCCGTCGTCTTGTCGGTCACCGCGGGCGTGATGCGGTCGACCATGCTGTTGGGGAAGGCAACGTTGTCCCCGATCCAGCGGGCCACCGCCGGGTCTTTCATCTCGGCGAACTGCAGGAGGAGCCGCCGCGTCATGTGGCCGTTGCCGGGCAGGTTGTCGCACGACATGACGGTGAACGCCGGGCCGCCTTCCGCCATGCGCTTCGCGGCCGCGGCGTACAGGTAGCCGAACGCCGACCTGGGCGCACCTTCTCCGGCCAGGTCTGCCCGTATCACCGGGTTGTCCGCGTCGAGGTCACTCGAGGCGGTGTAATAGTACCCTTTCTCGGTGATGGTGAGGGACACGATCTTGATGTCGGCGGACGCGAGCAGCCGGATGACGCCCTCGGAGCCGGCGGGGGCGAGCGAAAGCCTCTTGATCGAGCCGATCACCTTGAGCGTATCCTGCGTGCCGGATCGCTCGGTGAGGGTATAGAGGCAGTCCTGCGAGGTCATGGCGGTGAAGAGATCGACGTCGCTGTCGAGCAAGCCGACGCCGTGAACCATCCAGTCGTGCGGGTGGGTCTGCAGGTACTCGTGCAGGTAAAGCGCTTGGTGTGCGCGGTGGAAGTTGCCCACGCCGATGTGCGCGATGCCGCAGCCGAGGTTCGACCTGTCGTAGAGCGGGAAGGTGGCTACGGCCGGCAGAGTATGGGCGTATTGCACGGGGATGAGGGGCTTGTGTGGGTCCATCTCCGGATTCTCCTCGGAAAGCGCGAGAGGCGGCACCGCACCGGCACCGCCCCCATATTATGCTCGCTTTGCGCGGCCCCCGCTAGATCGCGCTGAGGGCCAGCAGCACCGCCACCGTGCTCGACAGCACGAACACCGCCAGCCACAGCGGGGCGTTGCGCCGGTACAGCGTCCACCCGTCGGCGGGCGGCTCCGATACCGAGGTGAAGGCCAGCACCAGCATCGTGGCGAACAGGCCCAGCCGCATCGAGGGCCAGCCCGTCAGCCAGTACACCAGCCCGAACACCACCCCGAGCGCCAGGTTAGCCACCATCCCCGCGAACATGATCCGCGAGGCGGGCGTCAGGCCCAGCCGCCCCGAGCCGCGCACAGGCGCGCCCACCGCAGGCAGCGACCGCTCGCTCGTGCCGCCCACGTCGGCCGCGGCCTCCACGATTGCCTCGTACGCAAGCTCCGACTGCTCGCTCGTGCGCCCGCGCCGCCCGGTAGCGCCTTCTTCGGCGGCGGGCTGAATGCGCGTCACGTTCTGCCAGCCGTACATGAAGCCGAACGGAATCGCCAGTACCGACAGCAGGTTGCCCAGCGGCCACAGGTGGTGCAGCGTCTCGCCCTTCACCTGCGCGGCCATCCAGCGCTGCGCGACCTCGTTCGCCGCGAACGCCAGCGCCGCCCACAACAGGGCCACCGGCACGAACACCAGCGCCACCTCCAGCGAGCCGCGCCCCGCGCCCCATGCCAGACCGAACGTGCCGATCACCGCGGGCACCAGTACCGCGATCAGCAGCGAGCGCGTGCTCGTGCCGGGCGTCACCGCGGCCGGCACCGACCGCTTCACCGCGCCGTCAATCGCCGCGGCCAACCGCCCGAGCACGCCGCGCATGGGCAGTAACTCGCCGCCCTTGTACAGGCGGTCGTGCCCCACAAGCGTGTGCAGCAGCAGCAGGACCACCAGCGCGATGGCCCCCAGCCTCACCAGGAAGTCGAGAGGCGGGCCGGGAGGCGCGGGCATCGAGCCGCGGGCGTCGTAGCGCAGGTTGTAGCCCCAGTTGAGGGTCGGAGCGCCCGCGGCCTTGATGGCGTTACCCTGGGCGCCCTCGGCCACGAAGAAGTTGCCGATGCCCTTCTTGTACGCCAGCGCCGCGAGGTTGTGGTTGCCCACCGCGTAGTACGGGCTGGCCCTTCCCGATAGCTCGAGGTACGAGGCCGACACGTCGGGTTTGCCCTGCTCGGCGTACCACACGCCCAGGTTATTCCACGCCGGGGCCAGCGCCGGGTCGAGCGAGTAGGCCTGCTTGTAGCGCATCACCGCGAGGCCGGGGTCGCCCCCCGCGCTCACCGCTTCGATGCGCGCCGCGTCTCCTGTCTCGAGAGCAGCGTTGGCCGGTGTGGCGGTGCCGTTATTGAACCATAGCACCCGCCCCACGCCCGCGAAATCCTCGGCGTCCACCAGGTTGCGCACCACGCCCGACACCCTGTAGGCGTTGACCGCTTCCTTCTGCCGTCCCGCCTGCTCGAGCAGCAGACCGCCCTGGTACAGCACGTCGGGCGCGTCGGGATCGCGCGATACGGTCGTGGGTATGGCCGCCGGGTCGTAGCCTGCCTCGCGCAGCACTGTTATGCCGTCCTCGGGGCCTTTGCCCGCCGACAGCGCTGTGGTGCGCGCCTGCCCCGCGAGCGCGGCCCCGCGGCCCGGGGCGCCTGCCCCGCGATCCTTCAGGCCGTCCCACGCCCGGGCGTACTGCTCGGCTGCCTTCGCGTAGAACTCGCCCGCCGCGTCGCCGCCCGATGCGCGGGCCGCCGCTTCGTAGGCGAAGCCGCCGTACAGGTAGAGCAGCGATGCCGCGTCGGCTCCCTCGGCGACCGCCGGGCCGGTGATATTGTTCACCAGCGTGTCGACGTTCTGCGGACTGCCCTGCTCTGCCCAGGCGCGCGCCCTCAACAGGTGGGCGTCGAGCGTCGCCTGCCCTATTTCCAGCTCGTCGGTGGAGGAAGTGGTGGTGAGCACGGCCCGCGCAGTCAGGGCTAGGTCGCTGCCCTGCAGGTCGCGGTCCATTTCGCGCAGGGCCGTCTCGGCCTGCACCAGCGCGCCGTTGTGGTCACCCCTGGCGGCGAGCGATTGCCCGTAGGTAACTCGCAGGAGTGAGTCGTTGTCTCCCACTTCCATGGCGCGCACGTACTCGGCCTGCGCTTCGCCGCCGCGGCCCAGCAGGTCGAGCAGGCGGGCGCGGTCGTGGTGGGCGCGGGTGCGGATCTCGTCCGACAGGCCCGAGCGGGTCGCCGCCCCGAGGTCGTCCACCATGCGCTCGTAGCCGTGCTGCTGCAGGCCGAGGCGCAGCCACTTGCGGTACAGGCCCGTGCTGTCGCGCCCGAAGAAGAGGGTGTTCTTGTATGTCTCGTACGCGGTGGCCGGGTCGCGGCGTGCCCACTGGGCGTCGCCCAGGGCTTCCTGCGACAGGTTGAGCGCCTCCGAGTGCCAGTTGCGTTCGGCTTCGGTCGCGTCCACCGGCAGCTCATAGTCGATCACCGACTGGAAGTGGGTGACTGCCTGGTCGGGGCGGCCGCCGCGCAGGGCCGCCATGCCCATCCAGAAGTCGACCAGCTTGAACTCGTCGGCCTCGGTCCTGCCCTTCACCGTCTTCATGCCCTCGTAGGCGGCGGTGTAGTTGCCGATCAGGAAGTTGGACAGCGCCCAGTTGTACGTAAACTGCCAGAAGGTGGCGTCGTTCGAGGCGGCGGTCTGGAAGCCCACCACGGCCTCTCGCTCGCGGGCGCGGCGCTCCTCAAGCGTGGGCGCGGTGAGTGAGGCCAGCGCGCTGATCATCGAGAGGCCGTTGACCCCCAGGTACTCGCGGTCGGGGTCGTCGGTCATTTCCTGGTAGGCCAGCACGATGGCGTCGAACACCTCTTTCTCGGGCAGCGTCGCGAGTCCGCTGTCTCTCACGCGGGTCTCGATGCCGCCGGTCGAGGAGAACATCTGGCCCACAATGGCGCGGCGCGCTTCCCGGCTGTTCGGCTCCGCGTTGAGCACGGTATAGACGTCGGGCCAGGTAGAGATCAGGTTGCCCTGCTGCCTCTCGATGAAGGTGATATAGGGGAAGACCGAGCTTTCGACGCCGCGGCTGGTGAATCCGGGGCTGACCGAGCCGCTGCCGTCTATCTGCGGCGTGATGAACCCGGCAGTGGGCGGCGCGCTGTACGACAGCGGCGTGAGCAGGGTGACCAATAGCAGGCCCGCCAGCGCCAGGGAGGCGATCAGGCGGTGAACGTCTATGGGCAGGTTGGCGCCGAAGGCGCGCGCTCCGGCGCGGGTGCGTGCCCTGGCGGGCGTACCCGCGGGCCGGGCGGTCCTCGCCGGGCGAGACCTCTGCGTTGGGGGCACGGTGGCCGCTCCCGAGCGTTCGTTACGGCTTGCCATTAGCGGGCCTCCCTCGGTACGAACCGGGTGCCGTCCCAACGCCAGGTCAGCACGCCCGCCACGTTGTCAACTACCACTTCGTATACCCCGTCGTCGTCAAGGTCGGCCATGCTCACGTCAAGGTCGCCCCCGAAGTGCGCGTCCTCTTCCGCCGAGCCCTCCGACGGCACCATCTTGAGAGGCGAGGCCGTGCGGGCCTGCCGGTCGTACCTGTAGATGTACAGGTGGGCCACTCCGTCCAGGGTGGTGGTGCGCAGGGCCAGGACGGCCGAGCCGTCGCGCAGCAGGTCGCCGCCGTTATAGCCGCCGTACAGCGTAATGTCGGGCAAGGGGCGAGCCACGCCGGGCAGCTGGGTGGACTCCCACGACATGACCCACTCGCGGTACACCGGGTCGTAGCTGGCCACGCCTATCGCGCTCCCCACCTCTTCGGTGATCGCCTTGGTGAGGCCCAGGCGCGACTCGGTAATGGTGAGCAGCGCTTCCTCGGTGCCCTCGCCGTCGAGTTGCAGAATGTCGCTCCTGACGAGCATGTTGCCGGGGATGATGAACTGGAAGGGGGCCAGGAGTTGCAGCGGGTTCTCGGGCGGTGGGCCTGAGGGCGTGGGCCGCGGGGTCGGCGTGCCTGCCGGGGTGGCGGTGGCGGTGATGGTCGCCGTCGAAGTGATGGGCGGCACGGGCACGACGGTCCCTTCGGCGGCCGCGGTGGCGGTGGCCTCGGATGTGGCCTGGATTGTGGCCTCGGTTGCCGGTCCGGCGGTCACCGCCGGAAGAGCGGTCTCGGTTGCTGTAGGCGTCGACTCGGCCTGAGCCGCCCCCGCGGGGGTCTGCGTGCTACAGCCTGCCAGGGGAAGGATCGCGATCAGCCCGCACAACAGGGCAAAGGCCCATGCTATAGGGCGGGCTCCCCGCGCCGTTTGTCTATGGGGCATAGGAGAAATATATCGCTCCAATCACGGGATCTTTTCGTGCGCCGGTAGCGTGTCAATCGGACCATTGTACCACGCGGCCCGCCGGGCACGCAACCTGCCCAGCCCGAGCGTGGATGGGGACGAAACACAAAGGCGCAACGACGCAAAGGTTCCATTGTTTGAACCGCAGAGACGCAGAGATCGCAGAGTAATCGCAGAGATTCTGTCGGGGGCGCCAACAATAAAACCTTTGCGTCCTTGCGCCTTTGTGTCCAATCGAAATCCCTAAGGGCGCACAGGTGCGTTGGGCAGGGGAATGGGTGTGTTGGGACCCTCTTTGATATCACCATTGGCAGGGGCGGTGGGTTCAATGTCGGGCGTGGGAGCGGGGGCGAGCACCAGGGCGCGGGATGCCATGACGGTGCCGGCGACGAGCCAGAAGAGCGCGGCCATGTGGGGGAACTCGATGTTGAAGTAGTAGTGGTCTACCAGGCCGACGGCCAGCGTGCCGAACAGTGCAGCAGTGCCGCCCAGCAGGGCCGTATCGAGGGCGGGCCAATCGCGGTCGCGAGGGTTGTCGCGCAGCGCGGCCGAGCGGCGTATGGCGGGCAGGGCAGCGGCCAGGAACACGAACACTGTCACGAGGAACAGCGCAAGCCCCAGCAACCCCGCGCGCTCGGCCACCGTCAGGTAGATGCTCGATACGCCGGTGGTCAGGTCAAGCTCTCCCGCGGTGCCGAAGCCGACGCCGAACGCGGGGTAGCGTCCGATTATGTCGATAGCGTTCCGGTACTCGGCCAGGCGCATGAGGCTTGCCTGGTCCTCGAAGCGCAGGCCCGCCGCCAGCCGTGCGAAGTACCCGCTGCCCACGCCCAGCGCCGCGATGACGACCGCGCCCACCACGCCCCATACCCACAGCCGCCTGTAGCGTAGCGTGCCCACGAGAGCGCCCGCGGCCAGCACGCCCACCAGAGCGGAGCGCGAGTTGGTCAGCACGAGGGCCGCGGCGTCGGCCAGGAACAGCGCGCCCAGCAGCCACCTCGGCAATATCGGCCTGCGGGCCAGCAGCGCCACGCCCGTCAGCACCGTGATGACCACCAGCAGCCCGCCGAACGAGTTGGGGTCCACCTGCGTGCCCACGGCGCGCTCACCGAGCGCCGGGTTGTCCTCCACGTAGCGCACGATGCGGTCGGTCGGGTAGCCGATCACCCGCAGCCGTCCGAGCAGCGAGGCCGCGAGCGAGTCGGGCAACCGCCACAGCACGATGCCGAGCGCCGCGGCCGCCCCGCCCAGCACGATCAGCGAGCGAAGCACCAGCCCCACCATGCGCGGGGTGCGCAGCAGGTTGGCCGCCGCGAAGAAGATACCGATCGACAGGATCAGCTTGACGTAGTTGTGGATCACGTCGGTGCGCAGGTCGCGCGACAGCCCCAGCACGAACGAAAAGAGCGTGCTGCCCAGGAAGACGAGCAGCCACACGTCCACGGGCGTGCGCTGCAGGCGCTCATCGGGCCGCTGGAGCAGTCGCAGGAACCACGCCACGTACAGCATCACCAGGGCTACTTCCAGCAGCGTCGGCGTGAGCACGGCCAGCCGCACGGGCAGCGCGGCGAAGGGCAGCAGGGTGATCGTCGCGACGGCGAGCAGCAGGTCGGCCATGGGACGGGCGACCAGCCAGGGCAGCGCGACCAGCGCGGCCACCACCGCGAACGGCACGACAGGGTTGCCCGCGACGATGGCAAGCCCGCCCGCCGCGCCCAGCCCCACGGCGAGCAGCACCAGCATGGCCCGGCGCAGCGCGTCGTTGTCCTGCAGGCGGTCCTGAATCGCGTCGATCATGCGTTACTTGCGTCCCCGCACGGCCCACGCCCGCGCCACGAGCGAGATGCTGCCGTCGGACGCGACGGGGAGCCTCGACCTGATGTGCTCACGCAGTGCGGTGCGCTGCTCCTCGGTCAGCGACATCGCATAAGCGGGCGCCGGGGCCTGCCCGCTGAGGAAGGGCGTCCAGTAGTCGTCGAAGTCGCGGAAGCGCGTGCGCACCTCGATGCCCCGTACCTCGACGTCCGCGAGGCCTGCCCCTCTGAACAGATCGGCAAGCGGCTCCGGTTGGCAGATGGTGAAGCGGCTGCCCTCGGTCTTCTCGGCAGCGGCCGGGTCAAGATCGACCGCGCAGTCCCAGAACACGCGCATCATCTCCATCCGGCCCGCGTAGTCCCACACATACGCTGCCACGGTCCCGCCGTCCGCGGCCACACGCGCCATCTCGGCAACCGCCACGTCGTACCGGGGGACGAAGTTCAGCACCAGCCCCGACACGACCGCGCTGAACAGCCCGTCGGCCAGCGGTATCGCCATAGCGTCTCCGACGCCGAACCGCGCGCGGCTGTCCTTCGTGTGCTCGCGAGCGTAAGCGACGATGTCCGCTGACCGATCGATGCCCGTGACCGATGCAGGCTCGGCTTTCAGCAGAACCGTCTGGGAGAGCGCGCCCGTGCCGCAGCCGACGTCGAGCCAGTTACCGCCGGAGGGCACGGCGAGCCAGTCGATGAAATCGGCCGCGACCAGCCGACTCCACCTGCCCACGTACGGCTCGTAAGCGTCGCCGTGCACCCACCTTTCGGCGAGACTCATGTCTGCCTCCTTACCACCGGATTCTCCACTCCCACGGCTCCAGCCTTGCCGGGCGCCTGGAGGCCACGCGGACGCGCCGCCTGTGAGTGGATTGCCGTCTGTATCTCGCAATATCTCCACCCAGTACCCCGGCCGGCACTACCTCGTACTGCTCCAGCATGGTGGGCCTGAGGATATAGAGCGTGACGGCAACGGCTATCCACAGGGCGGGTGATTGCCACTGCCCGAACGCCCCTCCGACCAGAACGTGCAGCGCGGCCAGGCTCACGGCCAGGCGATATTGCAGGACGGTCCGCCACTGCAAGCATGCTAACACAATCAGCCCGGCCGCACCCACTACGATGCTGACTAATCCTGCCCTGCCCATCGCGACTTGCAGCAGGGAATAGGCAGAAGCAGCCTCTACAATGAGAAGAACTGCCGGGTGTAAAACGCCCTCAATCGTGACCCTGGGGCGCGCACCATAATGAGGGAAAGGTTCGGGAGCATAGCCGGTCGAAGGTGGAGCGGGCGGGTAGCGCGGCGGGCCAATGCGTACCGGTGCCGTCTGTGTCCGGGGAGGCGCTTCCTTGGCGCTCGTGCCGTACAGCACCGGGCGAGGCTGAGGATAGTAGTCCATACGCAAGCCCTCTCTGGGTGCCGGAGCTGTCTATTGTGACGGTCGAATGGGTGCTAAATCCACTTGCGCCAGCGAAAGAACGCCAGCATGGCGGCCATGACTACTACCATCGAGCCCAGGATGAGCTCAAAGGCCAGGGGGTTGTTTTCGAGGGCCCCCGGCAAATCCACGTTCATCCCGAAGATGCCGGAGATGAGGGTGAGGGGCAGCAAAATCACCGAGATAATAGTGAGCACCTTGATGATGTCGTTGATGCGGTTGTTGGTCAGCGTGCTCACCGTGTCGCTCAGCCCCTCGATAACCTCCTTGAACTCCTCCAGCGTATCCCAGATGCGGCTCAGCCCGTCCGCCACGTCGCCGAAATACTCCTCCATGTCCTCGTGGAGGAAGGGGCGGTGCTTGCGCTCGAGGCTGTTGACCACCGGGATGAGGGGCTTGATGATGCGGCGGAACGAGATGATGTCGCGGCGCACTATGGAGATTTCCTGCACGGTGCGGCGCACGCGCTCCTTGAATATCTCGTCCTCGATCTGCTCGATGTTCTCGTCGATCTTGTTGAGGATGGGGAAGCAGTAGTCCACCAGCCTGTCCACGATGGCGTACAGCAGGTAGCCGGGCGAGCGGCCCATGTAGCGGGCGCGCTGCTCGGGCTCCTCGGCGCACTGCTTGAACAGGCGCACCAGCGGCTTGAGGTTGCCCTGGTGGGCGGTGATCACGAAGCTCGGCCCGACGAAGATATCCACCTCGCTGGAGGTGGTCTGGCGCACCAGCTTGGAGTACACCGGGAAGTGGGTCACTATGAAGGTGTACTCGTCGGCGTCGTCTATCTTGGGGCGCTGTATCTTGGAGACGGTGTCTTCCAGGTGCAGCGGGTGGAAGCCGTAGGTAGCGCGCAGCCACTCGATCTCCGCCTGTCCCGGGCGGTCCATGTCCACCCAGGTGAGGCCGTTGTAGGTGATGGTGCGTATGTCGAGGGGGCGAGGGCCCGCCGGGGTGGGCGTGGTGCCCCGGGGCCGGGTGCGCGATCCGGTGGGAGCGGGTACCTGCACGACAGGCTCGGCCGGGTCGTACCCCGTCACCTGCCCGTGGCCGTTGCCCGGCTGCAAAGTGTCAGGGACAGGCGCGCGCACGCCGTCCGCCCGGCCCGGCTGGGTCGCGGGTGTGGTCGGCGTTTGGATCTTGTCGGCGCGTGCTTGCGCGCGCTCGTCCGGCTTCTGCACGATGGGGCCTCCCCTGTGGGGTTGCTACCATTATAACGTCCGATGGTAGGCTGGGGAAGCGGGGATCTGATGCGTGAGAGGGTAGTAGGCAGTAGCCTTTATTCACAGTAGCATGAAAGTCAATATGATGCATCTAGTAACGGCCTCTACAAAGAAAGTCACAACCGAACCGTTTGCAGGGCGTGGCCTTTGGGGCTTTGCTCTGACCGTTCTGTGGCCGATTCCGGCTCCCTATTGTGAATATAGTTTAGTTGTAAGTCATGCGTCATTGGGGACTGTGCTCGAGTGTGGCCGCTAATCTCAGGGCTTTCCTCTCGACCATATAGCCCCCAATGAGTGTAACGTGTGATGGCTCTCCCTTGCGCGTCACGAAATTTAGCACCGGCGATGCTTCTCCGGTCATCATGACGAGCCACTTAAAACGGCTCGCCAAGCTCGTTCGTTGGTTCGGTATTACTCATTTGAGCAAGACTATTCCAACCGAGGGTATAATTACGCCATGCGCGCTTACATGTACCGCTCTACGGAGGGGGCTGTTGTCTTGTGTCTGCTAACCCTGACTGCGGCAACTTTCTGGATCCATCTATGGTGGATGTCCTTTACGGGTACTTTCCACGCGCCGCTCGTTGACGACCAACTCGACTACTTGCGGCTGGCGCAGAACTTGGCCACCGGGGCCGGCTTTGTTGACAACTTTGGCCCAACCGTCAATCGCTTCCCGTTCTATCCTATCTTTCTCGCTGTCATTGAATGGCTATTCGGTTCGTCACCCGAGGTCATCCGAGTAGCGCAGGCGGGCCTCGCAGCTCTCGGCGTGCCCCTAATATGGTTCATCGGCACCTCCGCTGGGCCCCGGGGCGCGGGTTGTATCGCCGCTTTGCTCTACGCGGTTAACCCGTTTGTGATGCGGCCCACGCGGTTCATTCACACCGAGTCGCTACTCAGTTTCCTGCTGCTCATAATGGGCACAGTGTGTATGATGTGTCTGCGTTCACGGGAACACACGGGGCGTTGGGTTGCTGTGCTTGGTGTCGTGCTTGGTTTGTGCGTGCTCACGCGAGGTCAAATTCTCCTGTGTGCTGTGCTGGTCACGCCCTGGCTGTGTGTCGTGCTCAGGGATAGGCTACGCCCCATTCGTACTGCCGCTCTCATGTGGACGGCGCTGATGCTAGTGCTCGCCCCATGGGTGGTGCGCAACTGGATAGAGTTCGAGCGGTTTATCCCGCTCACGGCAGGATATGGCTCGTCGTCAGGCGGTTATGTGTTCTGGTCGTCAAATAACGCCCTGGCAGCCACGCCGGGTGACCTCTGGGGTGCCTGGGTGCACCATGACATCTTGCCCGAGGCCGCCGAGTACGAAGCCCTGCCCCGGACCGACCCTACATTCTTAGAGGGTAAGGCCTACGAGTATGGTTTCCGATTCCTGTCCTCACGTCCAGACCTTATACCGAGCCTGCTGTTGGGCAAGACCGTGCGGTTTTGGAGATACCACGAGCCGCTTGAGGACGGGCAGCAGGGTAGTCAGGCGCTGCTCTTGACTATGACGCTGACTCTGCTGCCGTTTGGTGCCCTTGGGCTTTCATATCAGCTGCACAACCTCCGGCGCTGCTTCCCATTCCTTGCCATAGTAGGCGCGGTCTTCATTTCCACCCTCATCTATTGGGGTGACACCCGGTTTCGTGCCCCCATTGAGCCATACATAACGCTCACGGTAGCGATTGGCATGGCTTCTCTCGCGGCGGTTATCCACGCGACCCGCCTATTGTGGCGCCAGAACCGGGGTGCGTTACAGGATTAGGTTGCGTGAGCACCTGGTGCTCGCAGCGCCGCCGGCGACAGCCATCTCCAGATAGCGGTCTTCAGCTATCTCGCGCGACAGCCAGTGTAATGCTACGCGCCATGGCCGGTGTACCGAGTACATTGTGTATGGTGTGTGACGTTCGACTTCAAGCGCCACGCATCACGAAATGACGTTGAACTCGAGCAAGCGCACCAACCTCCCCGACTTCTCTTCGGGCAGGCCGGTGGCGGCGCGTCTCAGCAGGTGGTTGTCGTAGCCCGCGGCGCGCAGCACGCTCATGATGCGCTGCGACTGCTCGGTATGGTTGCGCTGCACCGCCTCGACCAACAGGTGCTCCAGCGGCACGACCGGCACGTCCATGTTCTCAAAGCGCACGCGCCTCGGCTCCTCGCGCCGGGCCAGGGCCATCGCCACCGGGTCGGGGTGGACGCTGCGCACGTACGACACCTCCACGGTCACGTCGTCCACGAGCCAGCGGCCCAGCCAGGTGGCCTTGCCGCCCAGGCTCCACGCGACCACGCGCTGGTGGATGTTGGAGCGCCAGCCCTCCGATGGGGGTACGTTGCCGCCCCGCCGGTACACGATGGTGGCGGTGGTCTCGGGCGCCTCGTGCGGGCGCATCAGCTGGGCGAAGTATGCGGCCGCGAAGGGCGAGATGGCCCGGAACTCGAGCACGTCGTGCGGCTCTACGCGCACGCCCTGCAAGTTGAGCGCGGCATCGCCCGAAAGCAGCCAGGGCACGGGCATGCGGGTGGTGGGGTCGTACACGCGGCGGAGGGTGTGCCGCAAGGCCTCGGCCCAGCGGCGGTTCGATGGAATGCACATGGCACTAACACCTCACAATCTGTCTCTAAAGCTACTCTAACAATCTGTCGCACCGCTGCCCGCGCGCATCCCTACTGAGTTTACGTGTGGTTTTCATGCAGCCTGGGGGACGTTGCGGGCGTGTGGGCGCTCTACTCGCCGGCCCAGACCCGGCGTAACGGCACCGGCTCGGGCGCGTGCTCTTCGGCCCGCCGCGGCGTGGGTGTGCCTTCGCGGCGCTGTTGCGGCGAGGGAGGCGCCTCGTCGTACGGGCGGCCCGGCTCCGGTTGTGCCGCTCGGGGTTGGCGCGCCGCGGGGCCTGTGAGCTGTGATGCAGCCCAGTTGGTGATGAGGTCGGCTGCCCGCGCAACGTCGGCCGACGTTGCACCCGCAGCCTGGAAGCGGATCAGCTCGGCGTTGAGCGAGATGAGGAAGTCGCCGCTGCCCAGCAGCCCCTGCGCGCCCGAGCCCTTCATGCCTGTGGCGATGCGGGCCAACTCGCTCGACAGGATGATGCCCGTAATGCGCGCACCCCAATCTACGTTGAGGTCGATGTCGGGCCGCTCGGAGGCGACGACCATGTGGATGCCGTGCCTGTTGCCCGCGGCGGCAAGGCGCTCGATGGCCTGCACGGCCTCGGTGTTGGCCCGCCCGTGCGGTCCCGCCGCGAGCGATTCGGCCCCGTCGATCAATACGACCAGCGCGGGCTCCTCGCCCGGGCCGCCGTAGCCGCGCTCGCCGGTGGGCGGGAAGGCAGGCTCGTCCTCGAAGAAAAGCTCCTCGCCGTCCTCCACACCGGCATCTTGCCGGGGAGCGGAAGCGTCGCGCCGGGCCAGGGCGCGCATCGCCCAGCGCAGCGACACGACCGTATCGACCGGGCTCACAGCCACCGGGCACGCGAGATGGGGCAGCGTATCCAGCCCGCGGAAGGCCGCGCCCTCGCCCGATGCATCGAGCAGCAGCAGCTTGAGGCGGTCGGGCGAGTTGTGCAGGGCCAGCGACATGGCGATGCCGCGCAGCAGGCGGCTCTTGCCCGAGCCGGGGTTGCCCGTCACGAGCACCGGGTCGACGTCTGCGGCGTTGAGCCGAAGCAGCAGGGGAGTGGCGTCGGTGTCCAGGCCCAGGGTGGCGGTGGTGGGCGGCACCACGTCGGCCACGCGCTGCACCAGCGACAGCAGGCGCACCGGCACAGGGTCGGGCCGTGGCACCTCGACGTATACCCCGCCTTCGCCGCCGGGGGAGAGGCGGCAGGCCGCGACGCCCAGCGCGTCGGATAGCTCGGGCACCAGGGGCGATAGCTGGGCGGCGCGCACTCCCGGCGGCAGCACTACGTGGAAGTGGGCCAGCCGGGGCGATAGCTTGCCGCCGTCTATGCTCGCCTTGATGCCGTGGGTGTGCAGTATATACTCGATAGTGTTGGCCTGGCGGTCCAGGATGTCTCTCAGTGCCATCGTCTCGACCTCGTAAAACCTCAGATTATCTCTCTATCTCTCTACGCGGTTGCTCGTTGTGCTGCTGCGTGCTGCTTTACTGCCTGCCCTCTCGCGTCGCTATCCAACGGTTGACGTCGGAGATGTGCTCGGGGTAGTGCCGGAAGGTACACCCCGCGATGATGTCCCACGGTATCCAGTCCTCCGGCATGCCGTCGAAGCTCGAGGCGTCGTTCAAGTCGTCCTCGCTCACCCGATCGAGCACGCGCACAAGGTCGTCGTACACCTGCCGGGCGTCGGCCAGCACCTGCGACAGCGGCGCGGCGCGGTACATATCGTAGATGGCGCGGTTGCGCTCGTCGGTGGACAGCCGCCACAGGTCGGCACCCGGCGTGTTCATCGAGTGGGTGCCCACCATGGCGACTATCTCGCGCTCGTTCCACGTGTTGTGCGCGATCACATCCTTCACCGTCCAGCCCTCTTCGGTCACGCCCGGCTCGAGCATGCGCCCTGTGCCGACCTCGCCGAGCATGGCGTCCCACTCGGAGCGCGCCGCGTGGAACTTGCGCATGAACTCCTCTTTGTCCATGTAGGCTTCGCTGTTGGTACGCTCCATGGGCAGACGCTCCCTACGCCCCGGCCCCCGCCTTGACCACCATGGTGACCACGCCCTGCACGCGCACGGGGTCGCGGTCGCCGTCGCGGCGCGAGGCGAACAGGCGGATGGGGTCGGTGGATGCCGTGGCCGACTGGAGGAAGATGTGGTCGCGGCGCCTGTAGAAGCGCTTGAGCGTGGCAAGCCCTTCCGAGCCGCCCGCTTCGCCGTCCACGTAGTTGGCAACGACGAAGTCGCCGTCGTCGGCCCAGGTCTGCGGGCGAATTATCACGTAGTCGCCCGGCTCGATGCCCACGTGGGTCATGGAGGTGCCGCGCACGCGCAGGGCGTAAGCGCCGCCCCGGGCCATCGCCTTGTCCACAGCAAGCCTGCCGTCGAGGCAGTCGTAGTCCTGGAAGGCCACGGTGACGTCGTACGCGCCCGCGGCGATCTCGCCCACCACGGGGAGGCGCAGGGCAGCCGCGGACCTGGCGGCTTTGGCGGCCGAGGTGACGTACACGCCGGTATTGTGCCGGTTGCGCGAGCGGGTATCGTCGTGCGCCCGCACTCCCGGCAGCGGTGCCGCGCCGAGCACGCGGTAGGCGGCCACGTCGGGCTTGTAGGGGCGCAGGCTCACTTTGCGGGGCAGGCCGGTGTCGCCGCCCCCTTCGACCGAGAAGCGCGCCCACGCGGGATCGGGCCCCGGTTGCGGGCCGACTTGCTGAGTTAAGTGCGCGCCGGGCTGCTCGTGCTGCCCCTGTAAGAACCCCGGTATTCGTATGACCATATAGACCTCCGTGACCTCGTGACGGGTGAGAACCTGGCTATTCCGGGCACCGGCCCCTGCTCTGCGCAGCCGGACCCGTGCTGTCTAAACACCCTTGACCCCAAAGGACATGCGGATGGATGGCGAACCGGCCGTGGAATTACCCATGGCCGGAGCGCGTATGTTTTAAAGGAGCTATTTACCGGCGCTGTGCCGGCTTGTCTGGAGCATGGGGCTTGCTGTTCGAGCGGCCTTGCCTGTCTCCCTAGTCCATGCGGCGGATAACACCGACCACCCGGCCCTTGATCTCGATGTTGTCCGGGTCGGTGTAGATAGGGTCCATCGTGGCGTTTGCGGGCTGCAAGCGAACGCGGCCGTCCTCCAGGTAGAACCTCTTGAGGGTAGCCTCCTGCTCGGCCTTGAGCCACGCCGCCACGGTCTGGCCGTTCTCGGCAGTCTCCCTTGCCTCCAGGATCACCAGGTCGCCGTCGTTGATCAGCGCGTCGATCATCGACTGCCCCTTGACGCGCAGGGCGTACAGGCGGTCGATGTGCGAGGCGTGCCTGCCGAGCAGGTCGCCGGTCACCTCAACAACGTCCTCGGTGGCCGAGCCCATGCGGATGTCGTCCAGCACAGGGATGGGCGAGCCTGCTGCGATGGGGGTGGGCGCTACGGGGATCGAGAACGAAGCTATACGGCCCTTGCCGCGGCCCGCCTGGTCCACAAGCTCGATAGCCCGGGACTTGTTGCGGTCGCGCCGGATATGGCCGGCATCTTCGAGTGCCCTCAAGTTGTAGTCCACCACGGACGTGGAGGTATTGCCCGATGCTGTACGAACTAGCCCGGCGCGCTCAACCTCGCTCTTGATCTCGCGAATGGAGGGAGCGTAGCCGTGCTCCTGCATGTATTCGCGGATAAAGCTGAGGATAAAGCGTTGGCGGTCCGAAAGCTTCTTCTTCTTCATCGAAATTACGTCCTCTCTAGCGCCCCACGGGAGCCGGTCTTGCGTTAGCGTGCTATCGCATATTGGGGCCTGTTGAAAGGGCTTCCACTATGCCTCAAGGCGACTATATCATAGAACATTGGTTCTTGTCAATCCTTTTGTGCACGAATGTTCGGAAATTCACGCGTAATTCACCCGTTTGGGTGATCCGGCTCGGGCCATTTCTATTCACACAAAGACGCAAAGGCCGCAAAGATTATGACGAAAACACAGAGACGCAGAGAGCGCAGAGATAACGCAGAGAACCGCAGAGAATATTGTTGGGGTCTGGTACTCAGGTCAGCACGGTTTCCAAGACCAAATAGAATCTCTGCGTTCCTCCGTTCCCTCTGCGTCTCTGCGGTTCAAACAAAAAGACCTTTGCGTCTTTGCGCCTTTGTGTGAAAAGCAAAGGGTACCCACGGACGGGGCGAACCGTTACCTATATCCTATTTCGCCGCAGTGCGTGGGGGCTTAGAATTAGGCTGGGACTACATCTATGTCTGGTCGACTGCGCCTGCGCCCACGTGGCTCGGGGTGGGGCGCGGCGGGAGGTCTACTTCGCGATGCGAGAGCTAATCAACGCCATTCCTTTCTTCGATATCGTGATCATCGGGCTGCTGCTGCTGTTCCTCTACCTCGGTTGGGCCAACGGCACTCCCCGCCTGCTCATGGTGATCGGCTCTATCTACACGGGCCTGCTGCTCGCCTCGGTGTACTACCACCTGTTCGCCGTGCTGCTCGCCCAGTTCTTGAACATCAGGTCGATGTTCGTGGCCGATCTGTTGTCGTTCATCGCGCTCACCGTGCTGATAACCATAGTCATGCTCGCGCTATTATTCAGCCTGTTCGGGCACATAGAGGTGAAAAGCCGCATGGCCGTGTTCGACAAGATCACCGGCACTGTGCTCGGGCTGCTCGCGGGCGTGCTGGTCGTGGGCATCCTTGTGACCCTGCTGCGCGTGCCCTACGAGTCGAACAAGGTGAACAGCGTCAACGAGATGCCCGCCGTGCAGGTGTTCAACAACGGCTACGAGAAGTCGATGCTCGCGCCTGTCTTCGTGAGGGGCGCACCCTACTTCCTCGCCAGCATGAAGCCGATGCTCCCGCCTCAGGTGCAGGCCAGGGGCGCCGTGCCCCTGCTCGAAAGCTTCGTGGCCTATTCCGAATAGGCTTCGCCGCTTCACGGCTTGCAGGCCCTTCCCCACGCGGGAAGGGCTTTTTCTATGCCTTTTGTGCGCGCTGCATAACACAGCGGCGGCATCCATCGTTGTATGGGGTGCAATTCGCGCTAAACCACGTGAAAAAGCGGAAGGAGACACCGATGGAGCTCAACCGGGATCAAGTCTACACGCAAGGGTTAAGGCGCACCGGCAGGCGGTCTGGCTGCAGCTGTTGCAGCTTCACTTTGATGGGCTTCCTTGCCATTCCTGTTCTGGCGGTGGTCAGCTTTCTTCTGGTCGTCTAGCTCGCCTGACGACCGGCAGCCGTCTTCTCACATCCACAGGAGGTAAACACACGCAATGGAATGCATCTACTTCATCGTGATGGTGCTCGTGCTGGCCGCCGTCGGCTGGGTGATCGACCTGGTCGTCCCCGGCAAGATGCCCTACGGCTGGCTGGGCGGCGTAGCAGCCGCCATCATCGGCGGGTTGGTCGGTGGTTTCCTGTTCGGCCAGTGGGGCCCGGCCGTCACCTGGCAGGGCTGGACCCTCTCGATTATACCGGCGATTCTCGGCGGTATTGTCTTCGGCCTGATCGTCCGCTTCCTCATGGGAATGGGCGGCCGCGGCCGGTCAGTCTAGCGCCCCGGCGCAATCACCACTTACCGGCACCACGACATCTACGGCACGCGCCGGGGAGATAACAGGTAGCAATCGTGGCAAGAAAAGACAAGGGTACAGGTTACACGCTGTTCGGCCTGCTGGCGGGAGCGGCGGTCGGGGCCGCGCTCGGGCTGGTTTACAGCCGGGGCAGCGGCGAGGAGAACCGCAAGGCCCTGCTCGATTGGGGGCAGGGGCGCGCCGACGACCTGCAGCGTAAGGCCCGCAGCGAGCTGCAAGCCGTGCAGCACAAAGCCGAAGACCAGATCGGCCAGGTGCGCCGCGAGGCGGAGCAGCGCCTGGACGCCGTCAGGCACACCGCCGAGGACCGGCTCGATGCCGTCCGCCACAAGGTGGAGGAGACAGCGGACCGGGCCGTCAGCAGCGCCGGCAGCCTTGTGGACAAGGCCCGCGGCGAAGCCGCCGAGGCGGCCGAGCGGGTGGAGGACACCGTCGAGCAGGCGCTGCCTGAGACGCCGGACAGCAGCAGAGGTCTCGGCCAGACCGGCAGCCCCGCGCTGTGACGCTTGAAAGGTAGAAGACAATGCTTAGCGCACTACGCACCGCGATCAAGTTTTTCACCATCGGCCTGCTTGCCGGGCTGCTGCTGGCGCCTCGCAAGGGCGAGGAAACCCGCAAGCTGATGATGGAGCGCGGCAAGGAGATGGTTAGCGAAATCATGAGTGTCAGCGAAGGCCAGGTCCACGCCTAGCCTACCCGGCAGGCGCGGACGGTCCCACTGACGCTGACCCGACCGCACGGGCGCGCCCCTCCCGCGGGCGCCGCGCCCAACAAGTACGTGAACGTGACACACTGACAAAGGAGGTGACACTGCAATGACAGTATGGGATATCATCGGTTGGCTCATCATCGGACTGATCGCCGGTTGGCTGGCGAGCGTCATCATGGGCCGCGGTGGCTACGGCATCGTCGGAGACATCGTGGTCGGCATCGTGGGCGCCCTGATCGGCGGTCTGATCGCACGCTGGTTGAACATCGGTGGCCCCGCGGCAACCGACCCGTTCAGCTGGGTCAGCTTGATCTTCGCCATCATCGGCGCGATTATCCTGATCGCCATCGTGCGCGCCCTGTCAGGCGGACGATCCAGACTCTAGCGCGGGCAACCGCGCGGTACCCCGGCGCCGGACCATTGCTCGCCCTCTTGCCACCGGCGCCGCGGTACATAGAATTCGCTCTCTCAACGCCTGACCAGGCAAAAAACCACGAGCCGCAGCTAACGACCCTACGAGGAAAGCGGCTCCCAAGGAGGATAGAATGGGCCAGGTAAATGTAAACCCCCCGAGCGACAGCGGCGGCAGCGCCGCGGCCATAGTGTTGGTCGTAGTGGTGCTGCTCGTGCTGGTGCTGCTGGTCCTCTGGCTGACCGGCTTCTTCGGCGGGGGCGCTACAACAAGCGACGTATTCGGCCTGCTGGGGGTGTAACACTCCAGGCCCACAGGCATAACGCGGACCGAAAGGCTCGCGGTCGGGTAACAACAGTAAACCGAGGGCGGCCTGCTCGTATGCACGGCCGCCTCCTCTTTTGCCTGAGCCGCTTCCCCCGGCCCCACACCCTCTCCATGCAGCAGGCATCGCTCAAACCCGTAAGCGCGCACGCACGCCCGGCGGCTGCCCCGGCAACCCCTCGCGTTCGCACGCGCTCGGCAGACCTCGCCGCAGTCGGCGCTCTCGCGCTGGCAGGGGCGCTCACCCGCCTGCCGTTCGTGCGCGAGACGCCCGTCAACTGGGACGCGGTGCAGCTCGCCCTCGCGCTCGACCGCTTCGACCTGCGCCTGCACCAGCCCCACCCGCCCGGCTACATCCTGTACGTGGCCCTGGGCCGCGCGCTCGACTGGGCCGTGGGCAGCCCCGCCGTGTCGCTCGCGTTGCTCAGCGCGCTGTTCGGGGCGGCCGCCCTGCCTCTGCTCTACCTGCTGGCAATGCGCGTGTTCGACGACCGGGCGATATCCTGGGGCGCCGCGCTGGTGGTCGGCGCATCGCCCCTCGCGCTGTACTACGGCGCGACCGGGCTGACCTACGTGCCCGAGATGGCGCTCGGCATAGCGGTAGCCCTCGCGGCCTGGCGCACCCGCGCCGCGCCCCGGCCCGCCGAGGCTGCCCTGCTCGGCGCGCTGCTCGGCGTTGCCGGGGGCATACGGCAGACCGGCCTCGCGGTGCTGTTGCCGCTGTGCGTGTGGGCGCTGTGGCGCGCGTCGTGGGGTGCGCGGGCGGCTTTCGCGGGCGTGCTCGCGGCGGTGTGCGCGGCGTGGGCCGTACCGCTGGTGGCGGCCTCGGGCGGCATCGAGGCGTATCTGCGCGAGTCGGCCCTGCTGGCCGAGGTGGTGTCCGAGAACACGTCCCTCATAGGCGCAGGTCTGGCAGGCCCGGCGTACAACCTCGCCTTCATCGGCCTTGCGCTCATCGTAGGGCTGGGGGTGGCGGTGGTGCCGCTCGGGCTGTGGGCCGCGCGCCTCCTGCGCTTCAGCCTGGCCCGCCCCGTGCGCGACTTCCTTGCCCTGTGGGCGCTCCCGCCCCTCCTGATGTACGCGCTCACCCACGTGGGGCAGTACGGCTACCTGCTGGTGGTGCTGCCCCCGCTCGCCATCCTCTCGGCCGCGGCAGCGCGGGTGACAGGCGAGACGCTGGTGGCGCGGGGCAAGGCCGGGCGCTTGCAGCCCACCTCAATCGCGCTGGCGATCTGCGGTGCTGCCGCGCTCTTCTCGGCGGGCTACTTCGTGTCGGCCGAGGGGCCGACCACCGCGTCCAACATATCGCACAACCACGACCGCTGGCAGCACACACGCGCCGCGCTTGCCCGCTTCGACCCGGCGAACACCGTGCTGGTGATGGAGGCCAACTGGGCCGGGCCGTTCCGCCTGGCGGGCTACCTGCTGCCCGAGTTTCGCTCGTACGCGCTGTATGAGCGCGAGGAGAAGGGCGAGGAAGCGCGCTGGGCCTACTCGGCCCACGGCGGCCGGTCGGACTATGCACTGCCCCACCCGGCGGGCACGCCGCGGCTGCAACTGCCGCCTGGCACAGAAAATGTGTTGGTGCTGGACCAGGAGACGGCGCAGCGAACGGCCGTAGAACAGCCGCTCGAGCGCATACCCCTCGACGGGCAGGGCGCGCTCTACAGGCTAAACGGCGGCCCGGGCGAGATCAGGGCGCTTGATATTAGGGAAGGAAGGCTGGTGCCCGTGTACGAAGGCGAAGCGGGCAATCCGGCGACAAATTACCAGGGGAGGTAAGCAAGCCAATGATTCCAATAGGTGACGAGGGAACCCCCGGGCAAATGCGAACGCCCTACGTGAACCTCGCGATCATCGCGCTGAATATCATCGTGTTCATCGTCCAGATCATGCTGGGTGACGCGTTCACCAACGGCTGGAGCCTGATCCCGGCCGAGATCACCACGGGGCAGGACATAACGGGGACGCAGCAGGTGCCCGGCATTGATGCGACGATAAATCTGACCGAAGCGCCGCTCGGCATCCCGTACCTGACGCTGCTCACGTCGATGTTCATGCACGGCGGCCTGCTGCACATCGGCTCGAACATGCTGTTCCTGTTCATCTTCGGTGACAACGTCGAGGACAACATGGGGCACATCAAGTACCTGGTGTTCTACCTGTTGTCGGGCTTCGCGGCGAGCTTCACCCAGATATTCCTGGGCGGGACGGACAGCATCATCCCCAACGTGGGCGCATCGGGCGCCATCGCCGGCGTGCTGGGTGCGTATCTCATCCTGTTCCCCGGTGCGCGCATCAAGACGCTGATACCGCTCGGCCCGGTGATCACCGTGGGCATGGTGCCCGCGCTGGTGATGATCGGCGTGTGGATCGCCACGCAGGTGCTCAGCGTGATGCTTCAAGAGCAGACGACGGGCGGCGGGGTAGCATTCTGGGCGCACATCGGCGGCTTCGTGGCGGGCCTGCTGCTCACGTTCCTCTTCCGCGGCCGGGAAAGCGGCAGCCCATCACCCCGATACGCCCGGTAAAAGGGGCGTACCATTCTCCGGTGTGAGGGGAAGGTTGTTGTGCCTT
>DASTEB010000171.1:0-4373 GCA_035710025.1 Chloroflexia bacterium | reverse complement strand
CTGCCCTACCCCGACGCCAAGCTGTGGTGGCTCTACCCGCTGGCCCTCGCCGTCTTCTACGGCGCGATGTGGGCGGTCGAGTGGATCGGCAACAGGCGCGACGACCCAATCCAGCGCACCCTGATACTGCCGGTGGTGGGCGCGGCCGTCTTTCTGACGTCGCTCCTCGCCCTGTCGCTCAATTGGGGCTTCGCGCCGAACTCGCTGAATATGCAGATCGGCTTCGAGGGCACCGGGTTCCTGTGGGCGCTGTTCACCTTCCTGCTGTGGGCTTCCATTACCGCCGGGGTATACGCCCTGTCCAACACCGAGCGCGCCGACGGGCTTGAGTCGGCCGACAGGGGCATCGTGCGGGCCTCGCTCAACGTGGGCTACGGGCTGCTGCTGGTGGTGCAGCTCCTGGCCATCTACCTGACGCAAAGCCGCGGGCCGTGGCTCGGCCTGGGCATGGGCCTGGTGGCCTTCGCGGTCGCCATGTGGCTGGTCGGCAGGCGGCGCGGCGTGCGCTGGATGACGCGCATAGGCGGGGTGGCCTCGGCCGTCGTGCTGGCGGGCGCCCTGTTCGTGGCCGCGCTCAACATCCCCGACTCGCCCCTCAAGGGGCTGAGCAACCTGCCCGTGGTGGGCCGGGGCATCGAGCGCCTGAGCACCCTCACCCGCACCGAGGACGGCACCGGCAAGGTGCGCCGCCTCATCTGGGAGGGCGCGACCAACCTCATCCTGGACGACCCCGCCCGCACCATCATCGGCTGGGGACCGGAGTCGATGTACGTGGCGTACAACCGCTTCTACCCGGCCGAGCTTGCGCAGGTAGAGCTGCGTAACGCCACGCCCGACCGCTCGCACAACGTCGAGTTCGACCAGCTTGTCACGATGGGCGTGGTGGGCCTGCTGGCCTACTACTTCCTCGTCGGCTCGTTCTTCTTCTACGCCATCCGCCTGCTCAAGCGGGCCGCGGGCACGCGCGACCAGTTAATCGCAATAACGCTAATCGCCGCGATGGCCGCGCACTTCGTCGAGATACAGACCGGCATCCAGATCGCCTCCACCTGGACGTACTTCTACCTGATCGTGGGCATGATGGTGGCCTTCGGCTACTACATCACCACCTACCTGCGACGGCCCGAGTCAGCCGCCGAGATAGCCGAGCCATCGCCCAACGGGGCAACGCCTGAGGCCGAGGAAGCTGAGGCAGCCCCCGAGCCTGTCGCGGCGGGGGCCAAGCCCGTGGCAGTGGCGGCGGGAGCAGGCGCGGGTGCGGGCGCTCGCTCGACCGTGACCGCGCAGGTGAGCGGCAACGGCAAGGGCTCGGGCGGGCAGGTTCCGCAGAAGCGAGGCCGCGGGCAGGGTCAGTCCCAGCAGGCGCAGCAGTCGCGCTCGTCGGGGCAGGGGGGCAAAGGCGGGCAGGGCAACCAGCCCGGCAGGCGTCCCGCCCAGCCGCAGTACCGTCCAGGCCGTAGCGACATATCAAGCTCGTGGGTGCGCAACCCCATGATGCTGTTCCTGTACGGCGTGGTGGCGCTCGTCGCGCTGCTCGTGGTGTTCAGGGTGAACGCGGCGACCGTGCAGGCCGACACGCTATTCAAGCAGGCGCAGGCCTACGACAACGTGCAGCGCTACTTCCCCCAGACCGACCGCAGCACCAACACCCGCTATCCCGGAAGCACCAGCTTCTACGAAGAGGCCATCAGCCTGCAGCCCAACCAGGACTACTATTACCTGTTCCTGGGCCGCGCATGGCTCGAAGGGGCCAAGCAGGCGAGGACCGAGCCGGAAGGCAACGTCCGCACCGGCGAGGCCTACTCCAAAGACCCCGCGCAGGAACAGGAAGTGCAGGCCAAGCGCAAGGCAGAGGAGATATACCGGCTGCAGCGCAGCGAGGAGATCCTCAAGAAAGCCAACGCCCTCAGCCCCATCAACACCGACCACTACGCCAACCTCGGGCGCCTCTACCTGCACTGGTCCAACCCTGCCGGCGGCAACGACCCGAGCAAGGCGCCCCTGGCGGTGCAGTACATGCAAGAGGCGGTCACGCGCACGCCGGGCAACGCCCAGCTGTGGTACGAGTACGGCGTGGCCCTGGCGCGCAACGGCCAGTACCGGGAGGCGATGGAGGCCCTCATCCACTCGCAGCGTAACGTAGACCCCACCTTCGCCGATACCCCGTTCGTGCGCGGACAGCTGACCCAGGAACGGGCCACCAACGTGCGGGCCGCGCTGGTCAACGGCACTCCGCTGCCCACCGACGGCGAGACCGACTTCGGCAAGCTCGTGCTGGAAGTCGGGCGGGCCTACTCCGACACCATTGGGCTGGACGTGAAGCGCTTTGCCGACACCAACCCCGGCCCCAAGCTGGAGTTCCTGGCGACGGCGGACGAACCGTTTGCCAATTCCAACAGCACCGTGCCGCAGGAGCAGCTTGCCAACGTGCTAATCGACACGGTGGGCGTGGCGCTGGCGAACGAGATAGACAAGCGGGAGCGCGAGATGTTGACCCGCCTGCGCGACATGGGAGCCCCGGTGGGCGAGGGCAGTGAGCCTGTGCCCGCCGACCTGCTGCAGCAGCTTTGGGCCAGCCCAGAATACGCCTCGGGCAACGACGTGGCCCGCAACTGGACCGACCCGGGCCTGCAACCCATCGTGGACCGCGGCTCGGCGGCGCACTACGTGCGTGCGCTGATGTACGAAGTGTCGGGCGACCGCACACGTGCCCGGCAGGAGCTTGAGCGCGCCCTGACGCTGCTCCCTTCCAACACCCTGGCGGCCGAGTCGCTGCAGAACCTCGGGCAATAAGGCGGCAGGGCAGACACGAATAGTTCGAGGGCCGGGGGAGTTACTTCCCCGGCCCTCGCGTCATTACCACTGGAGCGTCAGGCGTCGAAGCGCTCGAAGATGAGTACGGCGTTGTGCCCGCCCAGGCCCATGCTGTTGGTCATGGCGCGGCGCACATCGGCTTTGCGGGCCTTGTTCGGCACGTAGTCCAGGTCGCATTCTGGGTCCGGCACCTCGTAGTTGATGGTGGGCGGGATGATGCCTTCCTGGATGGCCTTGATGCAGAAGATGGCCTCCATGCCGCCCGCCGCGCCGATCATGTGCCCGGTCATGCTCTTGGTGGAGGAGATGGGTACTTTGTAGGCGTGGTCGCCGAACGCCGCCTTGATCGCCATCGTCTCGGCTCTCTCGTTGGCCTGGGTGCCGGTGCCGTGGGCGTTGATGTAGTCGATATCCTCCGGCTGCAGGCCCGCGCTCGTGAGCGCGTCCTCCATGGCCCACTGCGCGCCTTCCCCACCCTCGGCAGGCGCCGCCAGGTGGAATGCGTCCACCCCCGTGCCGTAGCCGGTGACTTCCGCGATGATGTTTGCCCCGCGCTCCAGGGCGTGGTCCAGGTCCTCCAGCACAACCACGGCGGCGCCCTCGGACATGACGAACCCGTCGCGCATCTTGTCGAACGGGCGGCAGGCGGCCTCGGGCGTGTCATTGCGGGTGGACAGCACCCGCATCACGCCGAACGCCGCGAAGCCGATCTGGCAAACGGGCGCTTCCGCCCCACCCGCGAACATCACCCTGGCGCGGCCTTGCCGAATAATCTCGGCCGCCTCGCCAATTGCGTTGGCCGAGGACGAGCACGCCGAAACCATGCCGAGGTTCGGCCCCTTCATCCCCATGTGGATGGCTACCTGGCTCCCGGCCAGGTCGATGAGCAGGGCCGGTATGGTGAAGGGGTTGACCCTGTCGGGGCCTCTGGTGTGCATCTGCACAACCGCATCTACCAGCGTCTCGACCCCGCCCACCGCCGAGCCAAGCATGACGCCCGTCTGGCGCGCGTTCTCTTCGGTCACTTCGAAGTTGGCCTGCGCTGCCGCCTGCTTGCAGGCCGCTATGGCGTAGTGCATGAAGCGGTCCATCCGGCGCGCATCTTTGGGGAGCACGTAGTCTTCAACGTTGAAGCTCTTCACTTCGCCCGCGATGTGGGTGTTGAGACGAGAGTGGTCAAAGCGCGTGATCGTTCCGATACCGGAGCGTCCCTCGACGATGCCTTGCCACGTGGTGCTCACGTCGTTACCAAGTGGGGAAATGGCCCCCATACCGGTGACCACCACCCTGCGTCGCCCGTTCTTCATCCTGACCTCTTCTTCCTTGCTCTTACTTCTGCGCCCCAACAGCGCGTCACCGCACACCGGCCGTCACACGCCGGGCGAGGGTGGCGTTCTTGTTCCGGCTCACACGAGGCGGGGTAGAACCGGATTGGTCGAGCCGGCAGAGCAGCACGGCGCTGAGCATGACCGAATAGCCTCGGCCTACCGGCTCTGTGAAATATACAGGCTGCGGCCCCAAAATACAATAGCGGCTACGAGCGCGCCTGCGCCGCGGGG
>DASTEB010000170.1:0-5662 GCA_035710025.1 Chloroflexia bacterium | reverse complement strand
AGCGCCGTGGATACCGCCGCCGTAGGGCATGCGGATGACCATCGGCACGTGGAAGGCGTTGTTAGAGCGGAAGCGGATCTTGGCCGCCTCGTTCATGATCTGGTCCATCGCCGGGTGACTGAAGTCGGCGAACTGCATCTCCGCCACCGGACGCATGCCGTTGATGGCCGCGCCAATCGCGGCGCCCGCGATCATCGACTCGGCCTGCGGCGTGTCGATCACGCGCTCGGCTCCGAATTGCTTGAAGAAGCCGTCGGTCACCCCGAACACGCCGCCGCGCGGGCCCACGTCCTCGCCCATGACGAACACGCGGTCGTCGCTCTCCATCTCCTCGCGAAGGCCATCGCGGATAGCCTCGATCATCGTCTTTACCGCCATGACGCACGCTCCTCGGCCGCGGCATAGACGTGAAGGACGGCTTCCTCGGCGAGCGGGTCGGACTGCTGCTCGGCCCAGTCGGTAGCGTCGTTGACTTCGGCGTCAATGCGCTTCTTGATGTCGTTCAGCTCCTCTTCGGTTGCCGCTTCGCTATCCAGCAAGTACTGCCGGAACCGGGGCATCGGCTCCTTGGCCCGCCACGCCTCGACCTCTTCGCGGCCGCGGTAGGTGCGGTCGTTGTCGTCTGACGAGTGGGCGGTGAGGCGGTAGGTCTTGGCCTCGATCAGGGTGGGGCCCTCGCCCTTGCGAGCGCGTTCGGCTGCTTTCTGCATCACTTCGTACACGGCGAGCACGTCGGTGCCGTCGACTTCGATGCCCGGCATGCCGTAGCCCTCGCCGCGAGCGGCTACGCTGCCGCCGGCGACCTGCTGGGGCACGGGCACCGAGATGGCGTACTGGTTGTTCTGGCAGAGGAAGATCACAGGCAGGTCGTGTATACCCGCGAAGTTTAGCGATTCGTGCCAGTCGCCCTTGCTGGTGCCGCCTTCACCCACCGACACGATCGTTACCTCGCCGGTCTTGCGCATCTTGGACGCGAGCGCGACGCCCACCGCGTGGCAGTTCTGCGTGGCCACGGGGGACGAGCCGGTGACAATCTTGTGCGCGGCGTAGCCGTAGTGGCCGGGCATCTGGCGTCCGCCGCTGCTGGGGTCGTCCTTCTTGGCAAAGTGCTGCATCATGACCTCGCGCGGGGTGACGCCGAGGGTGACGATCATGCCGAGGTCGCGGTAATACGGAAGGAACCAGTCCTTGTCGCGCTCGAGCGCGAACACCGTGCCGATCTGGATGGCCTCGTGGCCCTGGCAGGAGATCACGAAGGGCGCTTTACCTTGCCGGTTCAGCAGCCACATGCGCTCGTCGAGTGAGCGTGCCAGGAGCATGTAGTAGTACATCTCAAGGAGCGTTTCTTTGGAGAGGCCAAGCTCCTCGTGCTTTGCAACAGCAGACTTTCGGCGGCTGCCCTGACCCACTTTTGAGCGGGTAGTGGTTGCCATCGGTTACCTCCTCGTAACGAAAATCAGAAACATGGCAAGCAAGGGCAATCCCAGCCTGATTTTAGGATGCCTCCCCATCTTATCACAGGGGCTATACCTTGTCAAAGGATTTGAGCACGCGGCGTGCCTGCGGCGGAGGTGGCTGAGACGTAACGATTGAGACGCGTAGCCGCGGAGGTCGCAGAGGCAGCGCAGAGATTCTATTGGGGCATGGTGCTACGGTTGGTTTTGTTTAGCCACGAAGCGCACGAAGAGCCTGGTATCCAGACTTGCCTGAGTGCAATGCCCCATCACCGTTTTCTGCGTCTCCTCTGCGCTCTCTGCGTCTTTGTGTTTCAATCGTTCGGTTCCTCTGCGCCTTTGCGTTTCATTTGGGGGCGCCTTTATAATGTTGCCCATGCCCACGGATACAACCCCGCGTCGACTGCACGACTACAGAGACCGCCTGCGCGAAAGGCTCAACCGCCCGATAGATGTACGGGCCCGGCGCGTTACGATCAGCAGCGGGGCGCTCGGCATCCAGAAGAGCTTCTACGTGTCGCTGCCGCCCGGGTACCACAAGATTAGCGAGCGGGGCCGCCGCTACCCTGTGATGTATTTCTTCCGGGGGCACGAGCGCGAGTGGGTACACCGGATGCAGGACCGCACGCGGCACGGCCGAACGGTGATAGACGTGTACCGGGCGCTGCTGGAGGAGGGGAAGGTCGGGCCGGTGATCCTGGTGTTCCCGGGAACGTCGAGCGATGACAACCGGGTGCCGGGGCTGCTGGTCAATTTCCGGCAGCCGGAGCTTGCTGCCAAGACACCGGGCATCGGCACGGGGCGGTTCGAGGACTACTTCATTCACGAGCTTGTGCCGTACGTAGATGCTCATTACAGGACAATCGCTCGGCGTGAGGGCCGGGCGGTGGAGGGGTTTTCGCTGGGGGGCTACCAGGCGGTGAAGATCGCCGCTCAGCACCCGGGCATGTTCGTGTCGGCGGGGGCGTTCGATGGGACGTTCCTGTACGCGACGATGGGCGGGCGGGGCGTGAGGCAGAACGACCGGGTGTTTCGCAACCCGATGCTCGCGCCCATATTCGGGGAGAAGCGCGATATGGCCTACGCAGCGGCCAACAGCCCGGCCAATCTGCTGCTGACGGGCGACAGGGAGGCGCTGGCAGGGGTGCAGTGGCTGGTGAGGAGCGGGCCTGAGGAGGCCGAGCCGTGGCACTCCAATTTCTACCGCTGCAGGCATCTGACAGGAATCCTCAAGCAGCGCGGGCTGGAGAACGGCCTCGACCCGGTGTTCGGCGGGGCGACACACACCTGGTACTGGGCTGACCGCCACGCCCACGACACCATCCCGCTGCACTGGCAGGCAATGGCGCACGAGGCGTAGAGTCGGAGTTGCGCATTGCTTGACAACCCCCAGAGCGTGGCGTATAATTGACTGCGCCCTATAGCAGGGCATTTTCGAGTGACGCATTCCGCGATAGCTCAACGGTAGAGCAGGCGGCTGTTAACCGCAAGGTTCCAGGTTCGAATCCTGGTCGCGGAGCCGGAAGGGGTAGGGCTTATGGCTCTACCCCTGTTCATTTTGGGCGTGCTATAATGCGCCATGCCGTACGCACGCCCGGCGCACCGCCGCTTTGCAGCGCGAGGCCCACGCACGGGCCGCAAGTCGCCCACCCGCCTGCCCTACACCTCCCGGACGTGACCGCACTTCCCCCAGCAGACTCCACTCACGAGGCCCAGGGAGGGTGATGCGCGCTCGACTTTCTTCCCCCGGCCGGCGCGCAGAGGCAGTGCGCTGGCTGCTTGCGCTCGCGGCGGTCGGCGGGCCGCTGTTGCTAGGTCAGCAGACCACCGCCTCGGTAGTCCAGCCGCTCGGAGCGCCGGGCGACCTGTTCAACGTCACGGGGCTTCTCGCGCCGGAGCAGGGCGAGGAGGGGGCGTTCCGCTGGGGCGGGGAGACCGTTACGTTCAGCCTGCAGCCGCTCGGCTATCCGCTGTACACGGTGCTGCGGGTGCAGGGCGTGCGCCCCGAGAGCGAGGAGCCGGCCCGAGTCACCGCAGCTTCGAGTGGGCGCGACCTGGGCACCCAGGAGATGCCGCGCGCTCCGTCCACGCTCGTATACCGGCTTCCGGTGTCCGAGCTGCTGGCGATCAACCCCTCGCTCACGCTGACGAGCACGACCTTCCAGCCGCCGGGCGACCGCCGACACCTCGGGCTTGTGTTTTACAGCCTGGAGCAGAGAAACGGCCCCGGTCCCTCGATGCCCTCGGCCTGGCCCGCTGCCGCGTTACTCCTGAGTGGCCTGTTGGTTTACGCAGCGGGGGCCCAGGTGTCGCGCAGGCGAGAGGTTGGACTGGCTGCCGCGCTTGCGTGGGGCGTGGGCATTGGCGTGTTGAATGCCTTGGCGCGGCCCTGGCTTGTGTTCTACAGCTGGTACTTTGTCGTGCCGCCGCTGCTGGTGCTGCTGCTCTTGCCGTGGGTACGCGAGCTGCGACGGCGCGAGCCGCCGGGCGTGAGCGAGCCTGTGGCCCACCCCGACGTCACGGGGAACCCTGCGCCCATAGCCATTATGGTGGCGGCGCTTGCGGTGGCGCTGTTGGCATGGCATCTGTTCGTGCCGCAGGAGCCGGCAGGGTTCGACCCGACGCGCAACCTCACCTGGGGCGTGTCGTTCTACTCGCGGTTGCCGGCGGTGCTGCAGATTGTCGGGGTGCTGGCCGTCCTGGGCGCTATCGCGTGGGCGTGGCTGGCGCCGCTGCGAGGTCAGGGCACCGAGGTCCCGGTGCAGCCCGAGTCGGAGCGGCTGCCGTCGTGGATGGCCTGGGCGTTTAGCCTTGGGGGTATGGCGGCGTTCGCCGGGCTGCCGGTGGCCTACTCGGAGGGGGACAGCGACGAGTTCGACACCAAGATCCCCAAGGGCGCCATCTGGCGAGAGCGCGAGCTGCTCGATTTCTACCTGAAGGTGAGGCTGTGGTGGCTGCTGCGGCCGGTGCTGGCGCTGCCCTCATACGTGTACCAGCTCGTGGCGGTGGTCGCGGGCGGAGTGTACATCTGGGGCGCATCTCTGGTGGCCAGGGTGATGTCGCGGAACCGCGCCGAGGCGCTGGTGCTGGTCGGTGGGCTGCTGGCGGTGGGGAACATCCTGCTGTTCTTCCGCTACGTGGAGAGCTACGCGCCCGTGACCGCGCTGAGCCTCTTCGTCATCTGGGCATGCTGGCGCTACACCGAAGGGCGCGCCTCGTTCGGCACGGTCGGCCTGCTGGCGACGCTGGCGCCGCTTTTCCACGGCTCGGCGCTGTGGTGGGGGCCGATGGTCGCGGTGGCGTGGCTTGTACGTGCGTTCCGGCGTCCGCCTGAGCGCCGATGGGCCGAGTCGCTGACCGATTTGCGAACGGGCTTGTTTGCCGGCCTGTCGGTGGTGATAACGACGATCTCCGTAATGCTGATTGACGCGTACGACTACGAGCGCTTCCAGGCCGGGCTGGAGGAGATGGGCGGGGCAGACTCGCGTACGATGCTGCCGCCATTCCAGACGGAGTCTCGGTACGAGCACTACCCATTCTTCTCGCTTGAGCACCTGGGCGCTGTTGTGCAGGAGCAGTTGCTGGTCGCACCTATGGCGATTGTAACCATTGTGGTGGTCGCGCTGCTCGCCTGGCGGGGCGTGAAGGCGCTGGGCCGGGCGGCGCCCGCGATGTGGACGCTGGCAGCGGGCGCTGCGGGGATGTTCTTCTACAGCATCTCGTGGAACCCCGACCTCGGGCCTCGCGACGACTGGGACCTGCTGGCGCTGTCGGGGCTGCCCCTCACGCTGCTGGCGCTGTACTTGCTGTTGCACCTTCCAGGCGGGCGATTCTGGCGGCTCGCTCTGGCATCGTACCTCTCGCTGTCGGCGGTGCACGCGGCGGCATGGGTGGCCCTGCACGTGCTGAACATCCGCTATTGACGGCAGCGCACGCACGGACGCGTGGTATAATTATGGGACAGGGTCAATTAGAGGCTCAGATATTAGATAAGAGGTCGGAATACGATGGACAGACAAACAGCCATAGAGAATCTGCTTGATCTATACGAGAACCCGGAGCACCGGGGCGAGTTGGCCGACGCCGACATTTCGGTGAACGGGGGCAACCCGGGCTGCGGCGACACGATTCGCATACACGTCAAAGTGGGAGACGGCGGCGAGGTCGAGCAGATCCGCTTCGAGGGACAAGGCTGCACTATCTCGCAG
>DASTEB010000169.1:0-5727 GCA_035710025.1 Chloroflexia bacterium | reverse complement strand
TCGGAGTACACGCCAAGCTCGCGCACGCGCCGGGCGATCAGCTGGGTGTACTGCGAGCCGAAGTCGAGCACCGCGACCGTGGTCTGCGCCGCGGCGGGGCTGTCCGTGGCCGCGACTCCTGTTGCGCCCTGCTCGGCCATGTCGCGCTCGGCCTCGTGCAATAGCTCGTCGGGGCCTGCGCTCGTTATCTCTCCGGTGTCTGTGTTCGCCATGTAGGATCAAGGCTCCTGTTCAACGTCAGAATTGCCGTCTTGTCGTCCCTGCGACGTTTCTCCGCGCAGAAAGCCGAGCACGATACGCGTGCACTCCTCTGGACTCTCGTAGAATGGCATGTGCCCTGCCCCGCGCACCACAGCCAGACGCGCTCCCCGAATGTGCCTGGCCATGAACGCACCGTGCTCAACCGGCACCAGGCGGTCGCGCGAGCCCCAGAGAACCAGCGTCTGAGCGCGAACGTTCCATAGGTCGCGGCGCACGCTGTAATTGCGGATCAGGTTCAGCCCCTCGCGGGCGGTACGCGCCCGTAACCCGATCTTTACGAAGGTAGGGTACAACTTCCACTGGCGCATGCTTGAGTCGGTCACCGCACGAAGCGGCACCTGCCAGTGCGGCCCGGCAAGCTCTGGCAGGCCGGCGGAGTCAACCAGCACGAGCCGCCGCACGCGCTCCGGGTGTCGCGCGGCCATCGCGATCGCAAGCATCCCGCCCATCGAATGGCCCATGAGGTCGGTCTGAGCGATCCCAAGCACATCGAGGAAAGCCGCCAGGAACTCTACATACGACTCGATGGTATGCGTAGGCAGCTTGCCGGAGAGCCCGTTACCCGGCAAGTCGAGCGCTATGACCCGGCGCTCCTGGGCCAGCGACGGAAGGAAGAGGGGGTACCAGTAGTCGCAGCTGCCGTTGTACCCGTGCACGACAATCAGCGGCGTTCCGGTATGCTCCACACCATCTTCCACGTAACGAGTGCGCACACCCATGACCGTCACGTAGCGGTCGCGCGGCTTAACCTGTGTCTTAGTCCTGACGGCCCGCGTCAACGTAGACGAACTCTTCATCAAACTTCCAATCTTCCTCGGGGATCGTCTCGACCTGAACTTCTATACGGGGGTTGCGGGGGTCGATGCGCTTGACCAGGTGGATATCCACCACGCGGTTATCGTTGATGCCGAGCGCCTCACAGATCGCGTCCTGCGTGATCTTCAGCCCGCCGTCGAGATCGCGCTTCATGGGCGTGGCGAAGTAGAAGTCGATAAACAGAGAGAGGTAACCGCCCCGAAGAGCCGTGAGCACGCCGTCGGATATCTCGCCGGAGAAGCGCATTCGCGAGATGCGCTCGCCAACCCCCACCTTGAACCTGCGCGCCTCGGCGCTGAGCACGCGCCTGCCGTTCACCGTGGCGTACTGGTTGTTGATCCCCGGAGGCAGCGGCAGCGCGAGCGAGATCCCCACCGGCCGGTAGTTTGCGTTCGCGGCGGCCGTGGCTTTAGGAGTGGCGCTCATGGCGGAATTATAGCACAGCGCCGGGGCCTGCGAAAAAGGTCTCGCAGTGTGCGCCCGCGAAGTCCGGCGACAGGCGGGCGTGGTGTATAATTAGTGTGACACACAGCCCAGGGGGAGGGTCTTTCATGGCCGAAAACCTGCGCAGGCTACTTGACTACATCATCGAGAACGCCGTCATGAAGATGGAGAGCCGGACGGCTCAGCTCGATGCTACCGCAGTGCAAGACATCCCTGCCGAAATACGCTCAATCTCCGACGATCACAAGGCCGACGCTCAGCGTCTCGCACCCTACTTCGAGCAGGGAATGCGCATGGCGGCGGCTAACAATGGTCGTGTCACGGTGGACGACACCGACCCGACCGGCAACGGCATCGCCGATGCGTTCGCCCGCTACCTTGTAACGTCCGACCTCGCATCCTCTCAGAGCACCGAAATCGGACAGGGGCACTACCGCTATACCTTCGACCTCGATTGGCCCGCCATCGAGGCACTCGCCGGCCGCGCGGGCGTGGATCTCAAGCAAGCCACCAGGGGTTGATACTGCATTGAATAAGGGTCACTCTTCACTCAATGGCTGACCCGGCCGATCTGGCGCCGGAGGAGCGGCAGGGAGAGCAGCAGCCCGCGCCGCCTCAGCCCCGCGCCGAGGGAGCAGGACCGCGCTTGCCGCTGGAGGCCCTGCAGGAGAGCCTTGGATACCGGTTCCAAAACGAAGACCTTCTCCGAAACGCCCTCACCCACAAGTCGTACCTCCATGCCGTGCCGGACGCGCCAGGCGGCTCCAACGAGCGCCTCGAGTTCCTGGGCGACTCTGTGCTCGGCTTCATCGTCTCCACCGACCTCTTCCTCGCAAACCCGGACACCGCCGAGGGCCAGTTGACCACCTGGCGCGGCGCGCTGGTGCGCCTGACGACGCTCGCAAAGGTGGCCGAGCCTCTCGAGCTTGGCGAATACATGTTCATGAGCAAGGGCGAGGAGAGCGCGGGAGGCCGTGCGAGGGGCACCAACCTCGGCCGGGCCGTAGAGGCGCTGCTGGGCGCGGTTTACCTGGACGGGGGAATGGACGCCGCAAGAAGTGTGTGGCACGCTATACTGGGCGAAAGCGGCCTGGAGCACATCGAGCAGACGCTGGCGGCCGACTACAAGACTCAGCTTCAGCAGTACACCCAGGCGACGATGCACGTTACCCCGTCGTACCGGCTAGTCGATACCAGCGGTCCGGATCACGCCAAGCTGTTCCGCGTGGCCGTGCTCGCGGGCGATCGCGAGCTTGCGAAGGGCATGGGCACCAACAAGCAGTCGGCCGAACAGGCCGCCGCCGAAGCCGCGCTGCAGCTGCTTCACGAGGAAGCGACCGCCGCCGGTGAGGTGCAGTAGGCCACACCACACACTCTCAGTCCGCGAGGAGCAGGGATGCCGCAATTCGAAGACATGACCATCTTGAACGGAAACGCCAATCCCCGCCTGGCGCAGGCTATCGCCTCGAAGCTCAAGGTGCCCCTCGGCCGGCTGCAGCTGATCGAGTTCTCCAACGAGAATATCTTCGCGAAGATCGACGAGAGCGTGCGCGAGAACGACGTGTTCATCGTCCAGCCGCTGTCCACGCCCGTTAACCGCTCCATTATGGAGCTTCTGATCATTATCGACGCGGCAAAGCGCGCATCGGCAGGGCGCATAACGGCGGTGATCCCTTACTACGCCTACGGTCGCACCGACAAGAAGGACCAGCCCCGCGTGCCCATCACGGCCCGGCTGCTGGCCGACATGATTACAGTGGCGGGAGCCAACCGCGTGCTCACTATTGACCTGCACGCCGGGCAGATACAGGGCTTCTTCAACATCCCCGTGGACGAGCTGACCGCGATGTACCTTATCGCGGACCACTTCCAGGCCAAGCGCATCCCCGATCGGGTGGTGGTGTCCACCGACATCGGTAACGCCAAGCGCGCGCGCAATTTCGCAGAGCTGATCGACGCGCCACTCGCCATCGTGGAGAAACGCCGCACGGGCAACGCCGACCGCACCGAGGTGCTGAACTTGATCGGCGAAGTTGAGGGCAAGACGGCCATCCTGGTGGACGACGAGATCGACACGGGCGGCTCGATGGTGCAGGCGGTGAACGTGGTGGTGGAGCACGGCGCGAAGGAAGTCTACGCCTCGTGCGTTCACCCGGTACTGTCGTCCAACGCCGTAGAGCGGCTGCGCGACAGCCCCATTCGCGAACTGATCACCACCGACACGATACCGATACCGCCCGAGAAGCGCCTGCCAAACATCACCATCCTGAGCGTCGCGCCGATGCTGGCCGAGACGATCTGGCGCATCCACTCCGGGCGGTCGGTCGGGGCGATGTTCGAGGCGAACAAGCAGGGCATCCTGGACAACAATTAGCCCGACTTCCCCTACGGCTCCACAATCTCCACGGCCCGGATGTACGTCAGCGCGATCCAGCGGTCGGTCTTGACGCGCAGCATCACCTGCCGGGGCAGGTCGGTGCTGCCCGCTTCGCGGTACATGAATCGCAGGTTGGTCACCCACTGCCCGCTGAGGGTTTGCTCGCGCGCCGTCGTCACGTTGGTGATCTCCGCGCCCTTGAGCCAATCGAGGTCGCGCTGGATGTCCATCTTGTACAGGGCCATCTGCCCCTCGTGCTGCTCGCTGAAGTGGTCGCCCATGGCCTCGGCGAGGCCGGGGTTGCCGCTGCTTACGGCCTGCAGGTACACCTGCGCCGCGAGCGCCGTCTGGTCGAGCAGCACGACCAGGGTGCTGAACCCCAAGCACGCGCCAACCCCAAGCACGACGAGCAGCGCCGCGACGACACGACGCGCCCGGCCCCCGCGCCGCTCGGCCCTCTCACGGGGGTCGCGTTCGGTGATTGCCGGGCGGGCTGCTTCGCCTGTGTCCATGGACTACGGCTGCGTGGTGAGGTACTCGGTGAGCGCGTCGGAGTAGGCCAGCGCGATCACGTCGCGCACGCGGTCCTGCAGAAGCTGCGCGGCCTCTTCGGGCGAGGTCACGTACATGGCTTCGATGATGATGCCGGGCATGGCCATTGCTCGGGGGTGGCGCGGCCCCTGGGCCGGACCGAGCAGGAACAGGTGGCTCTTGGGGCAGCCGGGGCAGTCCTCCCAATAGTCAGAACGCAATTCGCGATGCTGCAGCGGGTAGCCTGCCTCGGCCAGCCTGCTCTCGAGGTAGTCAAGCGTCAACTTGCCCAGCCGCTTGTTCTCCGCAGGGAAGGCGCAGTCGTCGGTCGCGCAGTACAGCGCCTGGGCGCCCTTGCGCTTCGCCGGGTTGCTGGAGCTGTTGGCGTGGATACTCAGGAACACCTCGACGTTCGCGGCGTTGAGAATATCAATTCGGTGCTGCAGGTCGTCGGCCTGCCCCTCTTCCACGCCGTCGCCGTTGGTGTCGGGCGGCCACGGTACCGAGAACTCGTCGCGGCTCTCTCGCGTCAGCACGACCTCGGCCCCGCGCGCCACGAGGATGTCACGCATTCGCACCGCCACGTCCAGGTTTAGCTCGTCCTCTGCCAATATCAGCTTCTTCGTGTCGGGGTCAACCAGCACCGCGCCGAGGTCCCTGCGGGGCCCGTGGCCCGGGTCCAGGCCGATGCGCCTTCCGGCGAGCGGCTTGCCCGGCTCCGGGGTAGCGGTGGGCACGGGCGTGGGCGGCAGAGGTGTCGCGGTCGGCTGTGTGGGTGTCGTGGGGCTGGGCGTCGCTTCCTGCGCGGTCGGGGTGACAAGCATCTCGGCGAAAACGCCGGAGACCGCGCCGCCTACACCTCCGGTTTCCACCGGGGCAGGGTCGCAAGCCGCAAGAAAGGGTGTCGCCAGCAGCGCGAACGCGCACAACGCGAGAACGCGCTTCAGGTACCGTGGGGACAAGAAGACAGGCATGTACGGGGGCTTTCCATAGGGGATGGGGCTGTGCCGCAGCCAACAGTATAAGCCGAATCGCGGAGTGGCGGCAAGGCAGGGAAACGACAGGGACACGCGCTGTGCGTGTCCCTGTCGTGTGAATCAGTGTGTGTTTCGCCCTACCCTGCCATCGCAGGCTCGGGCAGCGGCGGCGTGTCAACGGGAGTCGCAGGGCGCTTCCAGCGGAGGTTGGGCTCGCGGGCCGCCGTTACCTCGTCCAGCCGCGTCAGCTCGGTGGTGTTCGGCGCGCTGTGCACGATGTCAGGGTTCTCGCGCGCTTCCTGCGCGATCGCCTTCATCGCG
>DASTEB010000168.1:0-3524 GCA_035710025.1 Chloroflexia bacterium | reverse complement strand
GGCCTCCGGGGCTGCCAAGCGAGCCGAGCAGCGCGTTCACGATGTATACGGCGCGCATGCGCTGGGTGTCGTTGCCGTACCACGTAACGTGGCGGCCCGGCACGATGGCAGCGGCGGGCCGCGCCCTGCCCATATCGCGGGCGGTCTCGCGGATCGTCGCGGCGGGGATGTCAGTGATCTTCTCGGCCCACTCGGGCGTGAGCGTCTTGACGTGGGCCGCCAACTTGTCGAAGCCCTCGGTCCACTTCGCCACGAACTCGGCGTCGTACAGCCTCTCCTCGATCAGCACGTTCATCCACGCGAGGAGGAGGGCCGTGTCGGTGCCGGGCTTGATGGGCAGCCAGTTGTCGGCTTTCATCGCCACGCTCGAGAAGCGCGGGTCAACCACCGTGACCTTCGCGCCGCGTGCGCGGGCGTTGGCGAAGTCCTGCATCATGGTGTTGCGGGCGTCCTCGCCGATGTGGGTGCCTATCAGCGTGATGTTGCGAATGTTCTCCCAGTCGACCGGCTCGTGGTTGCCGATGCTGCGCCCGAAGGTGATCAGCGCGGCCTCCTCGCGGGGGCTGGTACACAGCGACATCGAGGGCTTGGCACCGTTGGGCGAGCCGAACGCCTGGGGCAGCATGTCGGTAAACCAGAAGTCGCCTGAGGTGTGCCCCAGGAAGGCTACCGACTCGGGCCCGTACTTCTCGGCGATCTTTTTCATCTGCTCGGCCGTGTAGTCGAGCGCCTCTTCCCACGACACCTCGCGGAACTTGCCCTCGCCGCGCTCGCCCGTGCGGATCATGGGCTTCTTGAGGCGGTCGGGGTCATACACGAACGACACCCCGGCCTGCCCGCGGGCGCACAGCATGCCGCGGCTCTTGGGGTCCTTGGGGTTGCCGTCGATCTTGTACACGCGGCCGTTTACCGTCTTGACCACCACGCCGCACCGCCAGGGGCAAAGGTCGCAGTAGTTGTAGGTGGTGCGCACCTCGCCCCTCTTGTACCAGGGGGTCGGCACGCCCATGCGGGCCAGCGCGTCGGCGATAGGCTTGACCACCGCCCCCGACAATGCGGAGACGGCGGCCAGCCCGCCGATGCCGAAGACGGAGCCCCGCAGAAAGCTCCGCCGTGTGACACTTTTGTTGAGTTGCTTCATGTACTCTCGATACCTCCCTACGCCGGGGTGTGGGCGAGCAGCCGCGCTTCGCGGCACATGGCCCGGTGCATCAGGCAGAGCACGCTCGACAGCCATTCCTGGTCCATGTGCTCCTTTGGCACGCTGCTGCACGCTCCCGCCTCCCAAACGCTCTGGCGGTACTGGCGAAGCTGCAGGGGCAGCAGGGCCACGATACGCATCTGCGCATTGGCCTCGGCGATCTCGCGCACCAGGTTGGGTGTGTCCTCGTGGGCAAGGTCCCAGTCGACGAAGACTACGTCGGCAGCATTAGCCACCACCTGCTCCATCAGCGCGTCGCGGGTGCGGGTGTGGCTCACCTCTACGTCGAGCGGCACAAGGTGCATGGCGGACTCGAGCATGGAGTGCAGCAGTTCCCTACACTGGTCGCTCGCTACCGCTAGCAGCAGACGTATCTTCATCGCACACACTCCCGTGGGTTATCCCCTCTTATCGAGAGCATACCGCCCGCAGGCCCCGCCGAATATCGGGAAAACCCCTCCACCCACCCCCGGCAAACCCCGACAAACCGCGCGGGATTATCCCCTACGTCGGTCGGAGTGAAACGCAAAGATATTGATTGAACCGCAGAGACGCAGAGGGCGCAGAGGTAACGCAGAGATTGTTATTAGGGCGCTGGGCTCAGGGTAGGCGGGTCAGCCACGAAGAGCACGAAGGGAACGAAGAGCACGACGTAAGCGCATGGGGGCTACGGCACCCAGCCTTACTTTGGTGCCGTTCCCCCCAATAATCTTCGTGTCCTTCGTACCTTCGTGTTCTTCGTGGTTACATAGTAACCTTGGCGCCTTTGCGCCTTTGTGTTCAGAAAAGGGGTCAGGAGTCGGGTTGCATGAGGCCGTGGGAGAGGGCGTAGCGCACCAGGTCGGAGCGGGTGTGCAGGTTGAGCTTTTGCATGACGCGGGTGCGGTAGGTCTCGGCGCTCTTGGGGCTGATGACGAGGCGGTCGGCTACCTCGCTCGCGGTGTGGCCGAAGGCGATCAGCTTGAGCACCTCGCGCTCGCGCTCGCTCAACTGCTCGTAGGTGTCCTGCTCCTCGCCGCTCTGCATGTGCCGCAGATAGTCCTCCAGCACCATGCGCGTGGCCGAGGGGTACAGGAACGCCCCGCCCCGCGCCACCGTCCTGATCGCCTCGATCAGCTCCTCGTCAACGGTCGACTTGAGCACGTAGCCGGCAGCGCCCGCCTTGAGCACGGGGAAGAGGTAGCGCTCCTGCGCGTGTACAGTCAGGATGAGCACCTGGCAGTCGCAGGTGCCCTTGATGCGGCGGGTGGCCTCCAGCCCGTCCATCTCGGGCATGGAGATGTCCATTATTACCACGTCGGGCTTCAGCTCCTGGACCAGGGCGACCGCCTCGAGGCCGTTCGACGCCTCGCCCACGACCTCCATATCAGGCTCGCTCTGCAACAGAGCGCTCAGGCCAAGCCGCACCACGCGGTGGTCGTCAACCAACAGCCATCGTATCTTTGACATTTCCTCTAACACTATCCAGCACCGGTTCGGTGTACGTTATTCCGGGCATCTCGCGGGCGAATTGCCTCTCGAGCGGCACCACGGCGACTATGCGCGTGCCCTTGCCCCGCTCCGACGTTATCGCAAGCTCGCCGCCCACCAGGGCGAGCCGCTCGCGCATCCCCAGCAGGCCCAGCCCGTGCGGCTTGCCCGAGCGCGGTTGGCCGGCGTCGAAGCCGGCCCCGTCGTCGGTCACTTCAAGCACTGCCCTGCCGCTTTCGGCCGTGATGGATAGCTGCGCGTGGCGGGCGCGGGCGTGGCGCACGATATTGCTCAGCGCTTCCTGCGCTACCCTGTACAGCACAAGCTCCACGTTGGAGGGCAGGCGGTCGTGCAGGCCGCTCGTCTTGAGGTCGACCGCGATGTCGCCCGCGTCGTTCAGCTCGTCGGCTCGCCAGGCCAGGGCCGCCTCAAGCCCGAGGTCGTCTAGGATGGTCGGCCTGAGTTCGAGGGCAACGCGGCGCACGTCCTCCAGGGCGCGGGCCGTGAGCGAGCGCAATTCCTGCACCTGCTTGCGCCCGTCCTCCGGGGTCTCCGACTTCTCCAGCAGCCGCAGGTGTACCAGGAGCGAGGTCAGAGCCTGCGCCGCTTCGTCGTGCAACTCGCGGGCGACGCGGTGACGCTCTTCCTCCTGGGCTTCGAGGATGGCGCCCGAAAGTTCGTGAAGCTGGCGGGCGTCCTGTTCGAGGCGGAAGACCATCTCGTTGAACGTGGAGGTGAGGCGGTCGAAGCGCTCGTCGCTCAGGGGGCCGGGGTCCACGCGCACGTCGAGCTTGCCTGACTGCACGTCCTCCACCCCGCGCTGGAGGTGGTCGAGCGGGGCGAGGGCGGCCTT
>DASTEB010000167.1:0-4268 GCA_035710025.1 Chloroflexia bacterium | reverse complement strand
GGGGTCCACGCTATACCGTCGTTGGACTCCCACTGGCCGATGTCGCTGCCGCACGTTTGGGCGAAGAAATGGGCATACCACTTCTGTGCGCTTTCAGACCAGAAGTGGAACGGGTCGCCCGAGCAGTTGCCAAGCCCCGTGAAGGGCGAGGGCTGGATGCGGGTCCAGTTGGTACCGCCGTCGGTAGAGTACGACACTCCGCAGATGATGCCGGCCGGGTTGCGGGCGGAGTCGTTATAGGTCACGACGACGGTCTGGCCGTTGCCCCACACCCACGATTCCGACTGGACGTTCTGAGAGGTGGTCTCAACCTGAGTGATGAGGTTCTTATCGACCCCGCCGTAAGCGAGCGGGCCGAGCATGCGCTCAAACACGTTAGCAGGTTGCGCGGGGGACTGGGCGGGCTTCTGGCCGGATTGGCCTGAGCAGTAATCGACCACGGCGCCTGCCCACTTGTTCATCTGCTTGTCGAGGTGAAGCCTCTCGACGAGGGAGCAGTCGATGCCCTTCACGCCGAACGGGTCGTCAGGTGACGGCCTCGACGGCTGGATCCACGTGTCCGTGGGAGCATCCTTCTGCTGCGCGGCGGAGGAGGCCGAGGAAGGGGCCGCCGGTGCAGACACCGCCGCAGAGGGCGCGCCTGCTGGTAGGGCGGCATTCGCCTGCCAGGCCGCACCCAGCAGCGCGAAAATCGCTACGAGTGCTACCACGAGACGCCTTATAACATACCACCGTCTTTCTGGTCCTAGTGACATTACTAAGCTCCTTCCCTGCTAAGAGAGAAATGCCGGGGCCCACAGCGTACGTTCGCAAGGATCGATTGGGGGATGCCTATTCGGTTGTCATTTTCGGTTGTAGGTCACGAGTGGTCGCGTAAGCGTGTCAGTGCAGGTCGCGTAGTTCAACGGGTTCTTCAGGGTGCTTCAGCGGTATTTACTTGTAGGCTGTCCGTACCAGGTACCGGGGTGATTATTCGATTGTGGGCGGCCTGGCCGCCTGGCTGAGGATATTCAGTTGTCATATTCAATTGTGTGGGTGTGGTTAAGCACCAAAAGCCCAGTTTAATGGGCTGAGAACGGTTATGAGACAGCGGTACGACAGCCTGCGCCTGTAACGAACGTCATCACGGGATCCGCTGTGGACTGAGGTGGTAGTTTGCTGCTTCAATGGCGGGAGCAGCAGACAGTGAACCTGGCTCGTAGTGAGACGCGGGCACGGAAGGGCCAGGCGCACAGATTATAGCCTAGTAGTGCTGCCGCGTCAATAGGAATCACCTATATTTCTGCCCCGTTTTCCTCGTAGCACGGCACCACGGCAGTCGCCCCGGCAGGGTCCCGCTGCGAGGCTCGTTCAGGGGGTGACAGGGCCGGGCGCGGGCCCCTGGGGCGGGGTGACGTCGGGCGGGGGAAGGACCGCGGTGGCGCTGGCGGCGGGCGCGCCGGGGGTGCCCGGGGTGCCGGTGGTCCGGGGCGAGGGGGTGCCCTCAGGCGTGGGGGTAGGGGTGGCGGGGCGTCCCGGGATAGTCAGCACCTGCCCCTCGGCGAGGGTGTTGGGGTCGGTGATGTTGTTGTGGCGCACCAGGTCGTCCACGGTCAGGCCGAACATGGCGGCGATACCCGACAGCGTGTCGCCCGCGCGCACGGTGTAGCTCACCGGCTGGGTGGTGGGCAGCGCCTCGGGCGTGACGGTGGGCGAGGGAACCGGCGTTACCACCAGCCTCACCTGCTCGCTCGACCCCACGCTCGCATCGCACCCGGCGAGGGCCAGAGTAGGCAACGCAGGCAGGGCAAGCAGCAGCAACAAACACACCGCCCGGCGGGCGGCGGTTGGTCTGCGCGAGTGGGCTGCTCGTGGCCGGGATAGTATCAACGCAGGCTGGCTCTCACCGTTTGTTCTTCAGTATACCCGTGTCGGGCATATTCGGCACGACCGGCTCCTGCTCGCCCGTGCCGGGCAGGGGCGCGACGGCGGGCGGTGGGCCGCTCCCACCCGTGGAAGGTGGGCCGGGGGGCGTTGTGCCGGGCGCGGGCAGGACAAGCACCTGGCCGGGGTAGATGATGTCGCCCGTGATGCCGTTGGCGGCCCGCAACGCGTCCACGCTCACGCCGGTCTGCTGAGAGATGCTCCACAGCGTGTCGCCCGGCTGCACGACGTAGAACGGCTCGGACACCTCGCCCGTGATGGTGCCGCCCTGCCCCGGCGTGGGTTGGGGGACGGGTTGGGGCACCGGCACGGGCAGCGGCAGCGGGATGGGCGTTGGAGTCGGGATCGTGATCGGGGTGCCGCCGTCGCCCCCGTCGCCCGAGGGGACCGCGAGGCCCGAGCCGGAGCCGCCACCGCCGCCCCGCCCGAGCACGTCGGCGGGGTTGGGCAGGGTGACCTGCGCGCCAGGCACCGATGCGCCGGCCGACATGGTTGTAAGCTCGGGCCTGTTCATCCCGAACCGCGAGCGCAGTCCCTCGAGGCCCATCGAGCCTAGCACGAGCACCCCGGCGAGCACGACTATGTAGACCAGGCACCCCCTGGCGCAGCTGTTTCCGAAGATGAAGCGCATAGTTGCTCCGAGGGTCCCACCCCAGGCATCACGACGCAGGCGCGGTACGCCCTCAGGCCCATATTAGAGCAACCGGGATGCCCGAAGCGGCGTTATGCCCCACGAGTTTTCCACATCTTTCGCCCCCGATAAGACCGCACAGCCCCACGCACGAGCACGGGGTATAATTGTAGTGCCGGTCCTAACACGCGCCCGGCAGAACCGAGCAATAGAGCCAGATGCCAGAGAAGAACTACGTCGTGGTTGCGCTTGAGCCGCCGCGAGCACCCGAGCCGGACCGCGCGCCTGTAGCCGCGGGCGAGAGCGACACGAACGCCGACCCGTCGCTCGGCCTCGTGCTGACCTACCACGTGCCCGACTACCTGGAGGGCGCGCTGCGGCCCGGGCATCTTGTGGTCGTGCCGCTGCGCGGGCGGCCCGCCTACGGCGTGATAATCGAGCTTGCCGACACGACGCCCGTCGAGCGCACCAAGCCTGTTACGCGGCTGGTCGATGCGCGCCCGGTGGTGTCGGCCGACATGCTGGGGCTTGCCCGCTGGATAGCCGGGCACTACCGCTGCACGCTGTGGCAGGCGCTCGCCCCGATGCTGCCCCCGGGAGTGGCCCGCCGCGCCGTCACCCGCTATACTCTGGCCGAGCAGGCCCGCAGCGAGCCTCAGCCGCAGCACGACGAGGCCAACCGCCCGCTGCTCGAGGCGCTGGGCCGGGGCAGGCGGCAGGTCGTGTCGCTGCTGCAGGAGGGACCGCGGCGCGGCGTGACTCTCACCAGGTTGAAGCGTGGCTACCGCGGCTCGGCGTCGGGGCTGGAGAGCGCGCTGCGCGGGCTGGAGCGCGAGGGAGTGGTCACGCGCACGGTGGAGCTACCGGCTCCCCGCTCGAAGCCGCAGACCGAGCGAGTGGTCAGGCTGTCGGCCTCGCCGGACGAGGGATACTCCGCGCTGGCGGCCTCCTCACAGCGCGCACCGCTGCAAGCCGCCGCGCTCGACTGGCTGCTCAAGCGCCTGCCCCGCGAGGGCACACCGATACCCGAGGACGACCTGGACGCCGCGACCGACAAGACCCCCGAGCGCGGCTGGCAGCGCCTGAGCGACCTGTACCTGCACACCGGCGCGACCTCGGCCACCGTGACGGCGCTCGAGCGCAAGGGCCTGGTCGAGCTTGCCGAGCGCCCGGTGGTGAGGCGGGCCGTGCCCGGCCGCATATCCGGCTCGCACACCGACGAGCCGCCCACCCTCACGGCGGCCCAGGCGGCTGCCTGGCGCGAGATCGCGGGGGCGGTGCGCAAGCTCGGGCCGGTCGATTCAGAAGCCATGGAGACGGAGCCACACTCATCCGAGGTGTTCCTGCTGCACGGAGTGACGGGCAGCGGCAAGACCGAGATATACCTGCGGGCCATCGGCATGGCCCTGCGCATGGGGCGTCAGGCGCTGGTGCTCGTGCCCGAGATCTCGCTGACCCCACAGGCGGTACACAGGTTCGCCTCGCGCTTTCCGGGGCGCGTGGCCCTGGTGCACAGCCAGCTTTCGCCCGGCCAGCAGTTCGACGAGTGGCGGCGCATCCGCGACGGGCACGCCGATATCGTGGTGGGGTCGCGCTCGGCCGTGTTCGCGCCGCTGCCCCGGCTGGGCCTGGTGGTGGTTGACGAGGAGCACGAGTGGGCCTACAAGCAGTCGGACCACGCCCCGCGCTACCACGCCCGCGACGCCGCGCTCAA
>DASTEB010000166.1:0-4520 GCA_035710025.1 Chloroflexia bacterium | reverse complement strand
GGAATGCCGCCGCGCCGAAGTCGAGTTGCACGGTGAACAGGCCCCCCGTGACAGTCTGATTACCGACGGTCAGTGTGCTCCCAACCTGCCCGCCCCCGGAGAGCGCGTCGTACAGCTTGAACTGGAAGTCGAACTGGCCGTTAGCGGGGTTACCGCCGTTCTTGAGGCTGCCCTGGTAGGTGAAGCCTGTGCCTACAGGCGCTTGAGGTGCCTCTTGCCCACTCCGCACGTGTGCGTAGAAACCTGGACCCGATATGGGCAGCGCCGCGCCCGCCCCCCGGCTGTTTGACATGATGACGGCTCCAGCCAGGGCCACTAATACGATCTGTAGGGCGAAGATTAGCTTGCGGTTCATGGTGTGTTTCTCCTCTGGGCTTCGCGTTCCGACCCTGGCAGTGTTACGGCTTTGGCTCCGGTGGCTTGGGAGGGGCTTCCGTCACTTGCTGGCGCTCTTCGTAACCGATCCCCTTGCTCTCAGGCTGGCCGTGCTCCGTGGGGTGGCGGTATTTGCCCTTCTCAGCCTGCGACTTCTCGACTTCTGCCTGGATGGGGTGCGCCCTGGCATACGCATCTTTGCGGACGCCCGTCACCTGCCACGACACCTCAATGTTCGGCTTGTCTGTCTTGATGGTGAAACGGTTATCCTTGATCTTTCTTGCTATCCGAGCCTGCGCAAACTGCTCGCCCATGATCGTCAATTGGTATCGGAAGTCTTTGTTGAGCGCCTCAACGTAGTCAGGCAGTGTAACAACGGCCCCTCCCTTGGCATCGGTGGTGGCGTTGCCGTTGTAGACGCTCATCATGTCGTCGCTCTGCACCGCCGATTGGACGAGGTACTTGTTTTGTGGGTCGAGAGGGTGGTCTATCTTGAACGTGCCTTCTGCTGCCTCGCAGCAACCGCCCGTCACATTCACGTTGCCAGCGAACCAACCTGCCCAACCGTTGCTGCTCCACCCGTAGATGCCGTAGCCGCCAGGGCTTTCGCCACGCACTCCAACTCCGTCGTTGACGACAGTAAAGCCAGCAACGCCGGTTCCGCCTTGGCCCCGCACTCCGTAGCTATTCGCTGGAGATATGCCAAGTACACCTGAAAGACCGGTGCTGCTTCCGGTTTGGCCAAACACGCCAACCCCACTAGTGCTGGTGCCGTACACACCATACGAGGATCCGCTGACTCCGAGCACACCCAAGTTAGTGGTGGACGTGCCACTCACTCCGTAGCCCTCCGGGGACTCACCGTACACGCCAGTCCCAGCTGGGGCGCTTCTACCATGAACACCTCGAAAACTCACACTCTCACCACGCACGCCGGTACCGCCATCGATGCTGTACCCATGCACACCGTAGCCGTCGGTGGTGGCCCCGCGCACGCCGGTGCCGTTAAGTGTAGACCCCCATACGCCGATGCTATTTCCTTCTCCATATATGCCGTAGCCCGGCGTGCCGTTGGCTATGCCTTGCAGTGCAGCGTAACCGATGGTGCTGTTGTTGGTGAACAGGCCCCCATGCTGGTTGTTGCCGACACCCCGCATCCCTACGCCACCCGCGCTCTCACCGTACATGCCGGCTCCGGTGCCGGTGTTATTCACAGTGATCAGGTTGGAACTGCTGTTGTTGGTGAGAGTACTGCCTGGCACCAGGCTGCTCGCATACGGAGTCGCGCTCAGCGGTTGGCGGGGAGAGAGGGTGGTGTAGGTGCCACCGCCTGCCGGGCGCACCGCTATCTCAAGCCACCGCGCGTCGCCCCGGAATGCCGCCGCGCCGAAGTCGAGTTGCACGGTGAACAGGCCGCCGGCGACAGTCTGATTACCGACGGTCAGTGTGCTCCCAATCTGACCGCCCCCGGAGAGCGCGTCGTACAGCTTGAACTGGAAGTCGAACTGGCCGTTAGCGGGATTGCCCCCGTTCTTCAGGCTGCCCTGGTAGGTGAACGCGCTGCCTACCGGGGCGAGCGGCTCGGCCTGTCCGACCTGAGCAGCCGCAACCGCGAGCACCGGGCTGCTAACTGGGCCGGCGGCCGTGATAAGAGTGCCCACCGCGAGCGCCAGCAGCATGGCTGGGACGACGATGATTGCCTTGTGGCTCAGCTTCGTGCGGTTCATTCGACTTCTCCTTCCTCGGGCCGTAGTGCGCCGGCTTTCAACTCGTTACCCCGACAACGCCAGGCTCAGTCCCTATCCTGCCCCGCGAATCTAGAATCTCGCTGCCGGCGCTTCTTCCTCAGCATCGCGGCCAGCACTTCTACCAGGCCGGTCGAGCCGCTGAACTGGTGGGTCTCGCCGTCCACCACCCGCTGCACCCTGCCTTTCCAGGCCGGGGCGGCATCAACGTCCGTGTTGCCTTCGCCGCCGCCGCCGTCGGCTCGGTCCCGTGACCCGGTATCTTCCGTCCAGATCCTGACCAGGAACAGGTCGGTGCGCCTGTAGTGGCGGTGGGCAGTGTCATCGCTAGAGGGCGTTTTCATGCGGGCTCCTGTCGCGTATTGCCTGCACGCCGCCCGTCCTGCGGTCCAAAGCGGGCGGGCAGCGCGCAACGTACCGGCATCATAAGGCCGGCCGCGCCTGCATGGGTGATACAATAGCTATACAGAAAAATGCTATACTCTCCGAACGACAACCCGTCATTGCGGCATGCGGAGGCCGCACGTAGCAACGCCGCGCCCTGAACTATGAGCGACGCAATCACCTTTGGCGCCTGGCTCAAGCAGCGCCGCAAAGAGCAAGGCGTGCCGGCAGACTACCTCGCCGAGCGCATCGGCTGCTCTACCGTCACGCTGCTCAAGATCGAGTCGGGCGATCGCCGTCCCTCCCGGCAGATAGCCCTCCTGCTGGCGGACAGCTTCGACATCCCCGATGACGAGCGCGAGGCGTTCGTCACCTTCGCGCGCACGGGAGTGGGAGTCACGAGTGAGGGACCTTCCGCCGCTCCCTGGCGCATAGCGCATCTGCGCCACGTCAACTTACCTGCCGTACTCACCTCGCTGGTGGGCCGCGAAGTCGAAGAGCGGGCGACTCGCGAGCAACTACTCAACCCGAGAACGCGCTTGCTCACCCTCACCGGCCCGCCCGGTATCGGCAAGACGCGCCTGGCGCTGGAGGTCGCCTCACAGACGGGGGAGAACTTCCAGGATGGGGTCTACTTCGTGGACCTGTCGCCCGTCATCGACCCGGACCTGGTGCTTGAGGCTGTGGGGAGGGTCTTAGGGCTGAAAGAGGGGTCGGACCGGCCCATGGAGCAGGCGATCCTGGACCACGTGCGAGACCGCCGCATGTTGCTCGTGCTGGACAACTTCGAGCAGGTGCTCGACGCGGCACCCGTGGTGGTCAGACTACTGGAAGGTTGCCCCTGGCTGAAGGTACTCGCGACCAGCCGCGAGGCGCTACATGTGAGGGGTGAGAAGCATCTGCCGGTGCGTCCGCTGGCTCTGCCCGATCTGAACGACCTGCCGCCCGCGCACGCGCTTGATAAGTACCCGGCCGTGAAGCTTTTTGCCGAGCGTGCCGCAGAGGCCGAGCATGATTTTGCCCTGACGACGGAGAACGCCCGGGATGTAGCGACGATTTGCGTTAGTCTCGAGGGCTTGCCTCTGGCGATAGAACTTGCCGCGGCGCGCGCCCGGCAGCTTCCGCCGGCGGAGATGCGTGCTGCCTTGAGCGGTCGCCTCAAGCTGCTGACGGCAGGGGCGCGTGACCTCCCCGCTCGCCAGCGCACCCTGAGGGGTGCTGTCGAGTGGAGCTACAATCTGTTGGAAGAACCGGAACAGCGCTGCTTCAGACGGCTAGGGGTGTTTGTGGGCGGCTACACTGTTGAGGCGGCTAAGGCGGTGGTAGGGGCTGACGACAGTCCGGCCGCGGACACAGTCAAGAACCTGGAGATGCTTCTTAACAAGAACCTGATCACTCGGCACCAGGGCGAATTGCGGCGGCTCGGCATGCTGGAAACACTGAGGGAGTATGCGCTGGAGCAGCTTGCCGCCCGGGGCGAGGAGGAGGAAACGCGGGACCGGCATGCGCGCTACTTCCTGGCCCTCGCCCAGGGAGGTGGGGAGCATTTCGCGGGAGCGGACGTTGTGACGTGGGTCCAGCAGGTTGCAGCCGAATACAATAATATACGCGCGGCGCTGGCATGGTTTCTTGGAGCGCAAGAGCGGCACGAAGTTAAAGAATGGGCCATGCTACAAAGAGGTGATCCAAATATCGGGGAAAGCGAGGGAGGAGAAGCAGGCAGCGAAGCGGAATTTGAGCGCATAAAGCTTGGCACCGACCTATGTACCGCATTGTTCCCGTTCTGGGACGCTCAACACCACCTGGGCGAGGCTCGGGCCTGGTACGCACTTGCAGCGGAGAAGATTGCCTCGTTCGCAGAGGCACCGGACAACCGAGTCTCGCTCGATTCAGGGCCGGGTACGACTGAGATTACCGTAGCGCGCAAGATTACGACTGAATTAGCTGCGATATGGGCCAGGATGCTTGCCGGGGCAGGGGCCATGGCGTATTACCAGGGCGAGTACGACGCAACGC
>DASTEB010000165.1:0-7378 GCA_035710025.1 Chloroflexia bacterium | reverse complement strand
TCCGCCTGACCTTGCCCCGGCGCGCGCACCGAAGCGGGCAGCGCCCGTGAGCAACGGGTTCGTGCCGTCAGCCGTGAGCGACTTCGCCGGATACGAGGACATAGACCCACGAGCCAAAACCGCGATATCGTCGGGCCGCAGCGGCATCGCGCCCGCGACAGCGCCGCCGCCTCCCGTTCCTGTGAGTCCTCGGCTGGCGCGGCGCAACGCGGGACTGGATTCCCCCGTGACGGTGCTCAAGGGCGTGCAGGGGGCCACGGCCCGGCTGCTGGCGCGGCTAGGCGTGTACACGGTACGCGACGCGCTGCTCTTCTTCCCGTTTCGCTACGACGACTTCTCGGCCATGAAGCCCATCGCGGAGCTTGAGCCGGAGGTGAACCAGACGGTCGTCGCCACGATCTGGGAGGTCGAGGCGCGCAAGACCCGCACTGGCAGGCCGCTGGTCACCGCGGTGCTGGCCGACGACTCGGGCACAATCAGCGTGTCGTGGTTCAACCAGGAGTACCTGCTGAAGTCGCTGCACCAGGGCGACCCGATCGTCATCTCGGGCAAGCCGGCGCCTTTCAACGGCCGGCTGACCTTCAACTCGCCCGAGTGGGAGCCGTACGACTCGGAGCTGTTGCACACCGGGCGGATCGTACCCGTGTACCGTTCGACCGAGGGCCTGTACAGGCGCACGCTCCGGCGCATCATGCACGATGCTGTCGACCGCTTCGCCGACCTGCTGGAGGAGTACCTGCCCGAGCAGATGAGACGCGACGCGCAGCTCGTGGATCTCGTGACGGCGATAAGGCAGATCCACTTCCCAGACTCCAACATGGACGCGGCGCGGGCGCGCAAGCGGCTCGCGTTCGACGAGTTCTTGATGATCCAGCTTGGGATGCTGCAGCGCAAGCGCGCCTGGCAGGAATCGCAGCAAGGTATGGCGATGCCGGGCGGGGAGAAGCTGCGGCGTGAGCTGGCCAGGGGCCTGCCGTTCAAACTTACGGCGGCGCAGGAACGCGTAATTGACGAGATACTGCGCGACATTTCCACGAGCGTGCCGATGACCCGACTGCTGCAGGGCGACGTCGGCTCGGGCAAGACGGTGGTGGCGGCGACGGCGCTGTACGTGGCCGTGCGGAACGGAGCGCAGGGAGTGCTGATGGCGCCGACCGAAATCCTGGCCGAGCAGCACTATAAGAGCCTGGTGAAGATGTTCGAGCCGCTGGGCGAGCGCGCGCCGTCTGTGCGGCTGCTCAAAGGCTCGACCTCGAAGAAGGAGAAGAACGAGATCTACGCACTGGCCGCCGCCGGGGAGCTTGACGTGGTGGTAGGCACGCACGCGGTGATACAGGAGGGCGTGGCGTTCAAGAAGCTTGCGATTGTGGTGGTTGACGAGCAGCACCGCTTCGGCGTGGTACAGCGCGACGCTCTGCGCCAGAAGGGCATCGAAGCGGGGCTGATGCCGCACACGCTCGTGATGACCGCAACGCCCATCCCGCGTTCGCTCGCGCTGACCATCTACGGGGACCTCGAAGTGTCGGTGATTGACGAGATGCCCCCCGGTCGGCGGCAGATCAAGACGCGCTGGGTGGACGGGCTTCGGCGGCAGCAGGCGTACGAATTCATCGAGAAGAAGGTGGCGGAGGGGCGGCAGGCGTTCGTGATATGCCCTCTGGTGGAGGAGTCGGAGAAGATAGAGGCGAAGGCGGCGACCGCCGAGTACGAACGGCTGCAATCCGAGGTGTTCCCCGACCGCAAGCTTGCGCTGCTCCACGGCCGCATGAAGCCGAAAGAGAAAGACGAAGTGATGGCGCGCTTCCGCGCCGCCGAGGCCGACATCCTCGTCTCCACCAGCGTGGTCGAGGTGGGTATCGACGTGCCCAACGCCACGGTGATGCTGGTGGAAGGGGCCGACAGGTTCGGGCTGTCACAGATACACCAGTTCAGGGGCCGCGTGGGGCGGGGCGAGCACCAGTCGTATTGCATCCTCGTGGCGGACAACGCGCAGGGCGTGGCGTTCGACAGGATGCAGATCATCCAGGACACGCACGACGGCTTCCGCCTGGCCGAGGCCGACCTTGAGATACGCGGCCCGGGCGAATTCCTGGGCACGCGTCAGTCCGGTATGCCCGATCTGCGCATGGCGAAGTTGTCGGACATGGCGACGCTTAGCCTGGCGCGCGAGCAGGCGCGGGCACTGTTCGAGCGCGACCCCGATCTCGCCCGGCCTGAGCACGAGCCGCTCAGGCAGGTGCTGGCCGCGTTCTGGGCGCGGGCCGAGACCGACGCGAACCAGTAGGACGCAACACGCTCGACGCTTCGTTGCCATTCTCGCCCACGGCTGTTATGATGTAGCACCTTAGTGCCGGGGCGTGACGATGAGAGTGATCGCGGGGAGCGCGAAGGGGAGGCAGCTAAAGGCGCCGCCCACCATGGGGACGAGGCCGATGACTGATCGGCTGAAGACGTCCCTGTTCGACACGCTTACTCCCTTCGGAATCGCGGGAGCGCGCGTGCTCGACCTGTACGCGGGCAGCGGCTCTCTCGGCATAGAGATGCTGTCGCGGGGAGCCGACTGGTGCGACTTCGTGGAGCAGAACGCGGGTGTGGCGCGCATCATCCAGGAGAACCTCCGCAACACGAGGATGGAGGACCGCGCCCGCGTCTACAAGATGACCGTCGAGCGCTTTTTGAGCACGGCCGGGGGCGACGGCGAGGCGACCGGCGGCACGGAGTATGATATAATAACCCTCGACCCGCCGTATGCCGATCCTGGCATAGAGCGGACCCTGGAGACCGTGGCCACGCGGCCCATACTGGCCGCCGACGGGCTGGTCGTTATAGGACACGCGACCCAGGTGAAGCTGGCGGACGAATATGGCGGCGGCCGTATCAAGCGCGTGAGGCACCGTGTTATGGGTGGCTCCGCGTTTTCTATCTATGAGGCCGCCGGAGTCGAGCGCACCGGCGCGGACGACGAGGGAGACTAACCGCAACCCGTATACTGCGCGCCGGACCTGGCCCACAATACACCTAGACCGAGGAGTCCTGCTGATACATGCAGCAACCCGCCCACGACAGCACGACCAGCGAGCGAATCGCCATCTACCCGGGCACCTTCGACCCCATTACGATGGGCCATCTTGATATTGCCACGCGTGCTCTGCACCTTTGCGACCGGCTGATTATCGCGGTCGGGGACAACAGGAACAAGAACCCGCTATTCACGGACGAGGAGCGCATCGACCTGATTAAGCGCTCGCTCGAGTACCTGGGCGTGAACGGGCGCGTGGATGTGGCGCACTACTCGGGCCTCACCGTGCACTACGCGCACAAGGTAGGGGCAAGCCTGATCGTGCGCGGCCTGCGGGCCGTGACCGACTTCGAGTGGGAGTTTCAGCTTGCGCTCATCAACAGGGCGCAGGACCCGTCTATCGAGACAGTGTGCTTGATGACGAGCCAGGAGTACTCGTTCCTGAGCGCGAGCACCGTCCGCGAGCTGGCCCTGTTGGGTGGTAAGCTGGACGAGGTGGTGCCTCCGCCGGTGGCCGAGGCCCTGAAGCGCAAGTTTCGCCGTGTGACCAACGCGGCCGACGTACGTGACATTTGACAGGGTTGCCGGCCGGCCGGCAGCTGACAGCGAAATACAGGGGGTGACCGCCATCACTACCGACATGAGAATGGACCTCCAGTACCTGATCGACCGGCTGGAGTCGATGGTGACGGGAGCCAAGCGCATGCCCATCACAGGCAAGTTGATGCTTGACGAGCAAGAGCTTGCCGACCTGATAGACCAGATGCGCACCGTGCTGCCCGAAGAGGTGCGCGCGGCGCGTAAGATACTCCGCGAGCGAGACAACCTTATCGCGGAGGCCCAGCAGCAAGCCGACGAGATCCTCAAGACGGCCCACGAGCAGGCAGAGATGCTGCTCGACCAGCAAGGGCTGATGGCCGAGGCCCAGGCGCGCGCCAACCAGTACATGGAAGAGGCGATACAGGCGGCGCAAGAGCGCGTGAACGGGGCCGACGATTACGCGCGTGAGGTGCTCACGCAGCTGCAGCAGCAGCTATCGCGGCACCTTGCCATAATCGAGAAGGGGCTGAACTCACTGGACAACCGGGAGTAGTGACCGCGAGCGTGGGCCCTGTGGTTAGCGCACGTCGCTTAGTGCCGGGGCAATCCACACGATCTGCCAGCCGCCCGGCGCTTCCTCCAGAGTGATATCGGCACGGAGAGGGCCGCCTTCGGTCTGAATTGTGGCGCGCACCACGGTCTCGTCGAGAGACGCCGCCACGACCGCTACCGAGGAGCGGCCCGGCACGCCCTTCATGCCCAGCAATTGTGCGATCCCGGTAGTTGCGCTGCCTCCGGACGACACCCGCGTCCGGTAATCTAGACTCAGGTAGTTGAGCGCTTCGGTGGGGCTGCCGTCCGACCAGGCACGAAGGAAAGCCTCGGCCATACGTACGGCCGGCTCGGCGCCGGGCAGGGGCGTACCCGACTGGGGCGCCGCGGACGAGCCGAAGGCAAAAACTGCAGTGGCCTTGGTCACGAAGTCGGGCGTCGAGGCGACGATAAGCACCTCGGGGGCGAGGATAGGGTCGCCGCTGGGCCAGAAGGCGGGCATGGTGAACGACAGCTTGAACGCGCCGTATGAGTCCGTACGCCCGGAAGCGTAGGCCTGCTCGGTAGCTTCGGTGCTCACGCCGCTGAGGCGGATCTCCACGATGCTGTTGGACGGGAAGCCCTCGCCGATGACGACGACAGGTGTTCCTGGCTTGCCGTTGTCGGGGCTGAGGTGGATCGCCGGTCCACCGAACGTCCTAGTGCCGGCCGGAGCCAGCTTGACCGGAACGATGGCCTGCTGGTCCGCCGAGCCGCCCTCGGCTTCCGTCGAGTAAACGATCACTTCGCCGTCAACCGGCTGGGTCACGGGGTCGAAGCTCAGGGTGACGCTGAAAGCGCCAGTGGGGCCGATGTCTTCGGCCGCAAACGTTTCCTCGGCCAGATAGAGGCCGCGGGCCTCAACGCCAACGTGGTACTCGGCGCCGGCCACCTGGCTCGTGCCCTGGACGGTTACTGTGTTTGTAATGACGGTGCCCGGAAGTGGGTAGACTATGCGGATTGCGCCGTTGGCGCTCGTAATTGACGCGGAATTGCGCGCACCCGGCATATCGCTGGGCACAACAGTACGACCGCCGCTGTCGGGCCTGTCCGGCGAGCAGGCGGCGAGAATTGTGACTGCCACGAGCGTGAGCGTTGTTATAAAGGTGGCAAGTGCCGATTTCCTCATTATCCCTTGTGTCCTCTGGCCGGGGCTTACGCAGCCGGGCGCATTCGCACCCTGCCCTCGACCGCTTAGATTACTAGTTTAAGTATAGCCCGGTCCCTCCCCTGTAATCGTCGGTAACAGTCAGTATTACCGGCGGTAACAAAGTCGTGCCTGCCGTTACTACTTTCGGCCTAACTGCCGCTGCACCCGTCGAAAGGCCGCGCGGTACACTGGGGGACGCGCCTCGATGCACACCCTCCTGCTAAATGTTACCGAAGCGCGATGGGCGTTGTCATAGGCCAAACGGCCTATTGTTGACGCCTGGTGAAAAAGAACACATCGTGCCCGCGGCTGGGGGGATGTGTTATAATCGGCGCTGTCATGCCTACAGGAGCACTTTGCAATGGCCGCGCCCACGCCTGACGGCCAGCAGCAGCCCGGCAACGGGCGCGAACCCGGCGGGCCGAGCATCTCGGTCTTCTTCCCTGCCTACAACGATGCGGGCACTATCGCTTCGATGGTGCTTGCCGCGCTTAGCACCTGCGAAAAGCTGACCGACGACTACGAAGTCACCGTCGTGGAGAACGGCAGCACCGACTACACTGTCGAAGTGTGCGAGGACCTGGCCCGCCGCTACCCACGCTTCAGGCTGCTCGCCCACCGCGAGCCTCTGGGCTACGGGGGCGCGCTGCAGGTCGGGTTCAAGACGGCGACTAAAGAGCTTGTATTCTACACGGACGGCGACGCCCAGTACGACCCGCACGAGCTTGCCATCCTGTACGCGGCGATGAGGCCCGACGTGGACATCGTGCAAGGATACAAGATCGCCAGGCACGACCCCATTTTTCGCATCATCATTGGCCGTGCGTATCACTGGATTGTGAAGATCGCGTTCGGTCTGCCGATACGCGATACCGACTGCGACTTCCGCCTTATCAGGCGGTCGGCGCTGGAGCGGTTTGAGCTAAAGTCCAGGACGGGCACCATTCCGCTTGAGCTTGTGAAAAAGCTGCACGAGTCGGGCGCGGTGTTCGTGGAGGTGCCGGTACACCACTACCACCGAGTGTACGGGCGGTCGCAGTTCTTCAATTTCCCCAGGCTGTGGGCCACGGGCGTGAACCTGCTGCAGCTGTGGGTCGAGCTTGTGCTGATGCCGAAAATCACGAAGCGCAAGCCGGTAAAGAGCGTGAAGAAGCGCACGCGCGCGGCAGCCAGCAATCCCTCTCTGGCGTACCAGACCGAAATGCAAGCGCGCAGCATGAGCGAGGACGGCAAGCGCGACGAGCGCAAGGAGAGCCGCACGGCACGCACGCGCTAACGGCTGCCGCGACCCCTGACCCCGGGCGACCTTTACAGAGAGGCGTGCCGGAGTCCTCGCACGGAGCAACAAGAATGATCTATATCAACGACACGCGGGCACAGTACGACTCAATTAAGGTCGAGGTGCAGCGCGCCGTCAACGCGGTCATGGAAAAAAGCTACTTCATCCTGGGCGAGAACGTAGCTGCGTTCGAGCGCGAGTTCGCCGAGTACTGCGGCACCAGGCACGCCGTGGGTGTGGGCAACGGCACCGACGCTATACACCTCGCGTGCCGTGCGGTGGGCGCGGGGCCGGGCGACGAGGTGCTGACCTCGCCCCACACCGCGACGTTCACAGCGCTCGGCATCTCGATGACCGGTGCAGTTCCCTCGTTCGCCGACATCGACCTGGAGACGGGCAATATCGATCCCGCCAAGATCGAGGCGGCCATCACCCCGCGAACCCGGGCGATAATGCCGGTCCACCTGTACGGGCAGATGGCCGACGTGGACCCGATTCTGGAGATCGGACGGAGGCACGGCATCCCCGTGATCGAGGACGCAGCGCAGGCGCACGGCGCGACGTACAAAGGCGCGCGGGCGGGGTCGCTCGGGCAGGTGTCGTGCTTCTCGTTCTACCCGACCAAGAACCTGGGGGCGTACGGCGACGGTGGGGCCATTACGACCGACGACGACGGGCTGGCCCAGGCAATACGCGAGCTTCGAAACGGCGGGCAGCGCGAGCGTTACAACCACGTGCGTGTAGGCGTGTGCAGCAGGCTGGACGAGATGCAGGCGGCCATACTGCGCGTCAAGCTGCG
>DASTEB010000164.1:0-4771 GCA_035710025.1 Chloroflexia bacterium | reverse complement strand
GTGGGCGTGGCGGTCCCGCCGCAACCCGCCAGCAAGCCCGCCGTAACCACTATGCTCAGACTTGTTGCAAGCCATTTCGATACTTTCACACTTTTCCTCCTTCAGTCAGTTCGTCAGATTGCATCATTCCGACCGCTGCCGCGCCTGTGGCCCGGCCCGGTTGCGTGCATGGCGTGCTTCACGTCATAAGCATTTCCCCCTTTCGCCCATGCTGCCGGTAACTGGTTAAGCACTTCTTCGGCGGCGCAGTATATCGAGCCACACCGCCAGGATGATGATCGCGCCTGTAATGACGATCTGCCACTCCTGCGGCACCCCCATGATTCGCAGCCCGTTGGTCAGCGTGCTGATGATGAACGCGCCGATGATCGTGCCGAGAATGCTGCCCTCCCCGCCGCTCAGCGACGTGCCCCCGATCACCGCGGCGGCGATTGCGTCCAGCTCGTAGCCGAAGCCGGTCGCCGGCTGCGCCGAGTTGAGCCTGGCGGCGATCATCACGCCCGCCACCCCGCTGAACGTCCCCGCGAGAGCGTATACCGCGACCTTCCACCTGTTCACGTTCACACCCGAAAGCCGCGTGGCCTCCTCGTTGCTCCCCAGCGCGAACGTGTACCGGCCGAGCACCGTCTTGGTCAGGATCAGGCTCGCGACGATAGCAGCCAGGAACAGCACCAGCACCAGGTTGGGGACGTTGATGTCGGGGATCAGACTGCCCATTGCCAACCGGTTGAACTCGGGCGTATCCGAGAAGTAGATAGGCGTGCTGTCCGATATGACCAGGGCCAGGCCCCTGGCGATGTTCAGCATGCCCAGCGTCGCTATGAACGGCGGCACCTTCATCCGGGCAATGACCAGCCCGTTAACCATGCCCATGGCCGTTCCCGTGAGAATACCGCCCACGATGCCCACAGGCAGCGGAAAGCCCCAGAAGGTGACGAACACGCCTGTCATCACCGCGGACAGAGTCATGACGGTACCCACCGACAGGTCGATGCCGGCAGTGATGATGACGAACGTGACGCCAAGCGCCAGCACGCCGTTCACTGCCGTGGCGGTCAGGATGCTCGTCATGTTGGTGAACGTCAGGAAGTTCGGCGAGGCAATCGAAAATACGATAAACAGCACTATCAGCGCGCCGAAGGCCAGCACGCGCTGGACCGCCTCGCCCCGTACTAACGCTCGTCTCTGGGTAGTCGTTGCGGATGCTTCCATGGCTCAGGCTCTCCTGGCTTGCATTAGGCCGGCACGGCCACCGTCGGGCCGGCTTCGTGTGCCGTGATGTCGCCGCGCTGGGTGGCGAGCGCCATGATCTTCTCCTGTGATGCCTCCGCGCTCGTAAGCTCGCCCGTGATGCGGCCCTCGCACATCACCACGATGCGGTGGCTCATGCGCAGGATCTCGGGCAGCTCCGACGAGATCATGATGATCCCCTTGCCCTCGTGCGCCAGGTCGTTCAGCAGCCTGTAGATCTCGCTCTTGGCCCCCACGTCGATGCCCCGGGTCGGCTCGTCGAAGATCAGCACGTCGGTGTCGGCCGTGAGCCACTTGCCGATGATCACCTTCTGCTGGTTGCCCCCCGACAGGTTCCTCACCCGCTGCTGCAGGCTGGGGGTCTTGATCGCCAGCGCCTCCACGAAGCGGCGCGCGGTCTCGTTCGTCCTGGATGTATCAACCCAGCCGAGCCAGCGCAGGAACCTGCGGAACGTGGCCAGCACGATATTGGTCTCCACGTCCATCCCCAGCGCCAGGCCGTAGCGCTTGCGGTCCTCCGACAGGTAACCTATGCCTGCTCGCACCGCGTCCTGCGGGCTGCGGATCTGCGCCGGCTTGCCGTGCACCAGGACCGTGCCCGAAGTGGGCCGGTCGGCCCCGAAAATGGCCCTCGCTACCTCGGTGCGTCCCGCTCCCACCAGCCCGGCAAACCCCAGGATCTCCCCGCGCTTCAGGTTGAAGCTGACGTTGCGCACCTGGCGGCCCCGGTTGAGGTTCCGTACCTCCAGCAGCACATCTTCGCTCGGCACCTCCGGTATCTCCGGCGCCGACTCGTAGATCGTGCGCCCCACCATCATGTTGATGATGCGGTCTATCGTCACCTCCCTGGCGTTCACCGTGTCGATGTAGTGCCCGTCGCGCATCACCGTCACCCGGTCGGCGATCTGCTTGATCTCCTCCAGCCGGTGCGAGATATACACGATGCCCACGCCGCGGTCGCGTAGCTGGCGGATGATGCGGAACAGCTCGGTGATCTCCGACTCGGTCAGCGCGGCGGTTGGCTCGTCCATGACCAGCACTTCGAACCCGAACGACAGCGCCTTGGCGATCTCCACCATCTGCTGCATCGCCACCGTCAGGTCGGTAACCTTGGCCTTCGGGTCGAGCTTAATGTGCAGGTTCTCGAACAGCTCGAGCGCCTTCTCGTTGGTCGCCTTGTCGTCCAGCACGCCGAACCCGCGGCGCGGCTCGCGCCCGATGAAGATGTTCTGCGCCACGGTCAGGTGCGGCATCAGGTTCAATTCCTGGTGGATCATACTGATCCCAAGGTCCTGCGCTGCCTTCGGGCTAGTGACCTCGACCTCGCGGCCCTTGTAGAAGACGCGGCCTCCGTCCTTCGAGTAGATGCCCGCGAGCACCTTCATCAGGGTCGACTTGCCCGCGCCGTTCTCGCCCAGCAGCGCGTGTACCTCGCCGGCCCGTAACTCGAAGTGCCCCGCTGCGATGGCGTGCACGCCGGGGAACCGCTTCTCAATCCCCTCCATCTTCACCAGCACTTCTCCGGTGCCGGTGCCTCCCGGTTGAGCCGGTGCAGGCTCTGCCGCTCTGCTGCGTTCAGGTGTGTCCACGTTGACCTCTCGTTGGCTATCCAGGCCGTCAGGCCGTCGACAGTGCCGCGGTCGCCTCGTCCTGTGTCTGCTCGGCCGCCCCGCCGCAGCCGCACGAGCTTCGCACCACCATCTCGATGGGCAGCACGATATCGCGTGGGGCAGTGTCGGGATCGTCAAACCGCTCCAGCAGCAAGGTTGCTGCCACCCTTCCCATCTGCTCGGCGGGCTGGCTCGCCGTGGTGAGGAAGCGGGCCGACGGCAGATTGGTCGTGTCGTCGAAGCAAACCACCGCCACGTCCTGAGGCACCTTCAGCCCCAGCGTGTGCAGCGCTTCGAGCACCCCCAGCGCGATGAAGTTGTTGGCCGCGAACAGGGCGTCGGGCCGGTTGGAGCGCAGCATGAACAGGTGGGTGGCCTCGTAGCCCCAGCTCTCGGTGTACTTGCCGTACACGATCATGCCCTCAAGCTCCTCGGGCGCGATCCCCGCCTCGGCCATTGCCGCCCGGTAGCCCTCTACGCGCTCCTCGGCCGTCGACACATTGCGCGAGCCGCTGATCACCCCGATGCGCCTGTAGCCGGTCGAAAGCAGGTGCTTTGTCATGCGGTAGGCCGCGCCCGCGTTGTCCCCGCGCACTGTATCGGCCTCGACCCCTTCCACCACCCTGTCGATCAGCACGAACGGCTGGTGGCGGGCAAGGTCGCGCAATATGGCCGCGCTGTCCTTGGTCGCCGCGATGATCAGCCCGTCTATGCGCCGCCTGACAAGCTGCTGGATGTAGCGGGCCTCTTTCGCGGGGTCGTCGTCGGTGTTGCACAGCAGCACGCCGTAGCCCGCCGCGGTGGCCCTCTCTTCGATGCCGCGCGCAACGCTCGCCCAGAAGGGGTTGGTGATGCCGGCGAGCAGTGCTATTAGCTGGGTCTTCTTGGAGCGGAGCGAGCGGGCGACCGCGTTCGGAACGTAGTTCAATTCCTCGGCGGCCCGCAAAACGCGGACGCGAACATCCTGGCTGACATAGCCTGTATTGTTCAGTGCCCGCGACACGGTGATGGGGGAGACCCCGGCTCGGGCGGCAACTTCGCGCAGAGTAACGGCCATGTTGACTCCAGCCCCGTTGACGGCGTAACCCGTATGGTTACGTTGTCACATGGTAGCACCCCCCGGGCGATTTGTCAATACTTTTCGGTGAAAATTGCGTAAACGTTTTCCTGACACTTCTGTCAGAATATTCCTTCAGCACGCCCACTGTCGTGCGCGGCTCAAGAGCCGGAACCCGAGGGAATCTGGCAGATTCGTGCGCGAAATTGGGCAATCGGCGACTGAGAACCCCTTGACAACATTCTCATCCGGTATTATGCTTGCCCTGGCAGCCCTGAGCCGCCACCGGTCAATCGGAAAACGTTTACTCGCAATTTTGCCCGCCGGCCGCTGCGCAAACTGCCGGGCAGCGCACCGGACCCATGTCGAGGGAGAGCGGGGAGCCATGGCCACCATCGAGGACGTAGCAAAGCAGGCCGGGGTATCTATCGCGACGGTATCGCGCGTCATAAACGGCGGCCCCGGCGTGGGCGACGACACGCGCAAGCGAGTCGAGGCCGCCATCGCCGCGCTCGACTACCAGCCCAACTCCGCGGCCCGTTCCCTCCGCTCCAACCGCTCGCGCATCATCGGCCTGCTCGTGTCCGACATCCAGAACCCCTTTTTCGCCGGGCTGATCCGCGGGGTGGAAGACGAAGCCCTGCGCAACGAGTACAGCCTCATCCTGTGCAACACCAACGAAAGCCCCCAGCGCGAGCAGCAGTACCTTGACGTGCTGTACGTCGAGCGCGTGGCGGGCGTGATCGTCGTGCCGACCCGCGACCACCTGGGCGACGACACCCGCAAGCGCTTCCGCGAGCGAGGCGTGCCCATCGTCGCCGTCGACCGCCGCGTGAAAGACCGCGACATCGAC
>DASTEB010000163.1:0-3770 GCA_035710025.1 Chloroflexia bacterium | reverse complement strand
ACCCTCAGTCGAGCGGTTCCAACGTCACACTCTCGAGGCTCATCAGCCCGCTGAGGCCGATGCCCTTTATTGAGCCGCTGAACCGGACTTTCTGCCACGGACCAGTAACCCGCGTTGGATCCTGCCAGATGCGCAAATCCTCCAACTGCTCTCGCGGCACCTCGAACAAGATGATGTCAATGGGCCAGACCTTCCCCAACGGCTTTTCCCTCATGTAGATGCCAACGTTGTAGGTAGGTTCGTCACGGTCGAATACCCCGATGTCCCTAAGCCAGCCAACCCACTCCTCGACCTCTGCGTGCCGCAACTGATTGGCGTACTCGCCCGCGCGCTCACGTTGCTCCAGGTAAGTGAGACCTGGGTCTTCCCGAATACTAGTCATTGTAGCCTGGATCCGCTCATAGCTTGGGGCGATAGCAGTCCTGGGTGTGCAAGCGATTGATGGTAGCGCCGTACCAGTGAGTGAAGGGATCTGGGGTGTCAAGTTTGGAGGCACGCCAGTACCGTCCGCGACTTTAGCAGCGGGCCGTTCAGTCGCGCAACCCAGAAGGCCGACGAGCACTAGCATTACTGTGAGCAAAACAGCCGCATGACGTAGCACTGAGCATCCTCTCAAATGCGTTGCATGAGTTCACTGAGGAATGTCGTCTATAAAACTCTACTGCCGCTCCTGCCAATCAGTTCACGCATCCTGCCCCACCGCCTCATGCCGCCCCTTCCCCGCGATGACCACCACGTACTCGCCCCGCGGCTTGGTCGAAGACACCCGCTCCAGCAGGGCCGAGATCGGGCCGCGCTCGACGCTCTCGTACAGCTTGGTCAGCTCGCGGGCCAGCGCCGCCTGCCGGTCGCCGTACACCTCAAGGGCGTCGCGCAGGAACGCCTCGACGCGGAATGGGCTTTCGTAGAACACCAGCGTATGGGGCGAGTCGAGGTCCACGGCCATCCACCGCTTTCGGGGTCCGGGCTTGCGCGGGCCGAAGCCGCGAAACGTGAAGCTGTGTACCGGCAGCCCCGACAGCACCAGCGCCACCACGAACGCCGCCGGGCCCGGAACCAGCGTGAACTCGACCCCCGCCTCGAGCGCACGCCGCACGAGAGTGTACCCCGGGTCGGAGATGCCGGGAGTGCCCGCCTCGCTCACCACGGCCACAGTCCGGCCCGACTGCACCTCCTCGATGATGCGGGCGCCTGCGCGGTCCTCGTTGTGCTCGTGGAAGGCCATCTGCGGCTTGCCCGTAATGCCGTGCCGCTGGAGCAGCAGCCCCGTCTTGCGCGTGTCCTCCGACGCGATCAGGTCGGCCTGCCGCAGCGTCTCGAGCGCGCGCAGGCTAATGTCGTCCATGTTGCCGATAGGCGTGGCGACGAGGTAGAGGGTGGACATGGGGACATTATACGGCAGTGGTCAGAAGAGTCCCGACGTGTAGTGCGCAGTGTGATAGTATGCGTCGTGTGTCAAGAGCAGGACTGGCCACTGGTCACTGACCACTGACCACTTTCCGACGGTGGAAAACCTCCCACCCACGCGCAAATATCGTACACTGGTTCTACTTCAGCCCGTGGAGAGGAGGTGCGGCCGTGCCTTTCGATGCCGCCGAGGTGGCCCGGCAGATACAGGAGAGCAGGGGCGGCGTGCGTGCTGCCGACGACGAGCGCGAGCGCGCCCTCGAGATGGCCGCGCGCATCTACCGCGCCGTGGGCGAGACCGAGTGGGAGCAGCGCGTGCAGGACGCCGCCGCCCGCCGCTGGGTCGCCACGCCCCTCTCGCCGCTGCGCTCGCTCACCCGCTACGCCCCCTGCCCGCCCGAGTACTGCGTCACCGCCACCGACTCCTCCTTCGTCGCGCCCGACAAGCACCGCGGCGCTCTGTGCCACCTGATCAACGTGGGCCGCGTGATGATCCGCTACAGCGACCCCCAGGCCGCCGAGCTCGACAACACACCCAACCACTATCCCGAGGTGCCCGGCGACATGGAGGACACCATGTCGAGCCGGGTGCTGTCGGCCAAGTGCGCCCTGCGCGAATTGCAGGAGCTGTACGAATGGTCGCGCCTGTACAAGCCCGAACTCGCGATGGTGGACGGCTCGCTCATGCAACTTGTACACGTGCTGTCCAAAGAGGCCACCGTGGTCGGCCTGATGCAGCAGTACCTCGACATTCTCGAGGGCTTCGAGCGCATCGGCGTGCCGGTGCTGGGCTACATCAGCCGCCCCGCCAGCGGCATGGTCATGCGGGCCATCCGTCTGCTCGGGTGCGAGCAGCCTATCCCCCACGAGGAGCGCCCGGCCGAGCCGTGCTCCTGCACGCCTTTGTGGACCATCGACGACGGCGACCTGTTCAACGCGCTGCTCGGCGAGGGCGAGTTGTCGCCTCTGTTCCAGGCGTTGTACCGCGACCTGGTCGGCCCCAACGCCTATATCGCGCAGAACACCGCCTTCGCCTACCTGGGCACCGAGTACGAATTGGCCCGCATCGAGTTCCCCATGTGGGTAGCAGAGCGCGGGCTGCTGGGGCGCAGTGTTGAGATCGTGCTGCACCAGTGCGGCTTGGGCGGGGGCTACCCCAACGCGCTCACGCTGGCCCACCAGTTCGCCGTGCTGCACAACGCCGACCGCGAGGGCTACTACTGGCTGCTGGAGCGGGCCGGGTTGCTCCGCCCGCCCACCGAGAAGGCGCGCGGCAAGCGAATGATCGGGCAGGCCATTTAGGGAAAGGAACCGGACAATGGACAAACCGCAGCGCACGAGCCTGGGCGAGGTGGTCGCTACGTCGCACAGCAGCTTCACCGTCGAGAGCTACGAGCTGAACAGCACCCCGCCGCTCGGCGCGCTGGTAGTGGCCGACGACGTGCTCGCGGTGGTGTGCTCGGCCCGCACCGAGGGGCTCGGCCCTATCTCTGCCAAGGGCGCCGCGGGCGACGAGGACGGGGGCGTGTACCGCAAGTACCCAGACCTCCAGCGCACTCTGCGCTCGGAGTTCGTAGCGCTCACTGTCGGCTGCTACGGCCCCGACGATAAGCCCCTGTATACCTTCCCGGAGTGCCCGGCGCGGGTGCACTACCAGTGCAGGCTGGCCCCGGACGACGAGCTTGTGCGATTCACCGAGCGCCCCGACTACCTGCGCATCCTCCTCTACACCTCCGACGTCATGCCCGCCACTATCGACCAGGTGCTCATCCATCTGATCGTGCGAGCCTACCGGGCGCGCGGGGCCGACCGCGAGTGGCTGTCGGCCACCGCCGAATACCTCGGGCGGCAGCTAAAGGGACAGTACGACCGCCTGCTGGCGATCCTCAAGACGCTCGATGCGCTCACCCCCGAGCGTCCCACGTCGGGCGAGCCGCTGGGCGACGCGGTGGGCAAGGTGCGGTATTAGGGACGTGGAAAAGCGAGGCGACATGGACACGAACGGCAGCGGCGAGCATAGCGGCCAGGGCAGCCTGGTATCAGGGCTGATAGCGCGAAACGGCGGCCGCAACCCCGCCGAGCGCGACCTGCTCGGCCAGGTGACGGCGGCCGACACCGAGCGCGGCGTAACCGTGCACCTCACGCGCGAGCAACCGGTCGAATTGCTGCGGCAGGGACAGTTCGTGGTGGTCGAGGGGCAGCACGTGCGCTTCTTCGGCACAATCAACTCGTTCCGCCTCGCCACGACCGACCCCGCCGTGGGCATGGACCCGCCCGACACAGGCTCTCGCCTCGTGAAGGACGCGCTCTCACGCTCCACCACCTACGCCGAGTGCAACGTGCGCCTCGCCCTGGAGCTATCG
>DASTEB010000162.1:0-9868 GCA_035710025.1 Chloroflexia bacterium | reverse complement strand
CACGGTGGGCAATTACATGTCGCGCAAGTCCGAGCGCGCGGCCGACATGTTCGCCATGCGCCTCACGGGCAACGCCGACGCATTCCGCTCGTCCATGATCAAGATGGGCGACCTCAACCTCATGGAGGCCAACCCGGCGGCGTGGTCGGTGGCCGCGGGCTATACCCACCCGGTAACGGCCGAGCGCGTGGCCCTGGCCGACAGCATGGCGGGCAGGCCGCCTTCCGACGCCGCGCTGGGGGCCGGGCAGCAGGAGGGGCGCTGGTTCGCCCGCGTCGCGCTGTCCTGGGGCGTGCCGGTCGTGCTGGGCGTCGGCATCGCGATGTGGGGCGTGGGCACGGGCCTAGCGGGTTTCAGCGGCGCTTCCTCTATCGGCGTAGGGGTCGAGCGCGGCCCTTCCGGCGCGTGGCACGAGCACCTTGCGCTCGCCCGAGCCGCGGCCGCCGAGGTCGACCCCGAGGCGGTGCTGTACAACGTCACGGCGCGGCCCTATGACGTGAGCCAGGATTGGCTGCGCAGCGACGTTGTGCTCGACGTGACCTTCAATTTCGTGGGCAGCGAGGGCCTCTTTTCCGTCTCCACGCTGGACAAGAACCCGCCCGAGGTGTACTACGTGGGCGACGTCGTCCCGGCCGCCGACTACCGGCAAATAGGTGTGCCCCTGCCCGATGCCGAGCGCGCCGCCTCGCGCGCCGGGTACCTGCGCATCAAGCCCAGGCTTGCGCTCGCCGCCTCGCTGCCCGACGGCCTGCGCTTCGCCCAGATAGACAAGGCGAGCATCTACCCCTACCTAGTGCTCGACCTGGACACGGGCGAAGCCGAGCCTGCGTGGGTGGTGGGATACACGGGCACGGCGCAGGAGCTAAAGGTGCGGCTCGACGCGGTCACGGGCGAGATACTGTCGCGCGAGGTAGAGCAGATCACCTACGACGAGTGGGAGGGCAACTGACGGCGCGGTTCAGCACCGCCTCACGGGCAAGCAAAAGGGGATAGGCGTTCGGGCCTATCCCCGTCTTTATGACTTACGGCAGCGGTCTAGCTGCTTGCCACGCTAACGTCGCGTGTGCCGCCCCAGAAGCGCTTCTGCTTGACCTCGGCGTCGTGCTCGTCGGTGCGCGGCCACATCTCGCGGAACATGTACCACTGGTCGGGGTGGCGGCGGATCACGTCTTCCATGCTGCTCACGATCATCTGCGTGATCTTCTGGATGTCGCGCTGCTTATCCCCGGTCAGGTAAGGCTCGTAGTCGATGGCAGGCTCGACCGCGCCGTAGAAGGTCTTGTCGCCCGGGCGGCGCATGCAGTAACCCACCAGCACAGCCGCGCCAGTCTTCAGGGCGATAGCCCCCGGCCCTGCGGGTACGTATGCCGTCTCGCCGAAGAACTGCACTGGAACTCCCTCGTTGGCGTTCTCGGGCCGGTCGAACATGAGAGACACCGTCTCGCCCTTCTTCAGGGCGGTGAAGATGCCGCGCAGCGAGCTTGTGTCCAGCTTGATGATCTTCATGCCCTTGCGCTCGCGGCTCCCGTTGATCAGGTCGTCCAGGCGCTCAGGCTGGAAGCTGTCGGCTACCGCGTTCACCGGAAGGCCGTAGCTCATCAGCACCGCACCCGCCAGGTCCCAGTTGCCTATGTGCCCGCTGACCAGCAGCACGCCCTTGCCGCGATCGTAGGCCTCCAGCAGGTGCTCGACGCCGTAGCGCAAGGGCACGGCCACGCGCAAATCGTCTCCTTCCATATAGGGGTAGCGGAAGAAGTCAACTATGGTCTTGGCGTAGTTGCGGAACGAGCGGCGGGCCGTGTGCTTCACCGCCTGCCAGGGCGCGTCGGGCCCGAGCACGCGGCGCATGTTGCTCACCGCGTTGGCCGAGTGCTTCTTCAGGCCGAAGTACACGACGTCGCCCGCCAGCTTGGCTACCGAGTAGCTGAAGCGCAGGGGCAGCCTGTCGGCGAGGTAGCTCGCGAGCTTGAATGAATGGTATTTTAGCGCAACCTTGATGTTCTGCGACGTATTGGACAGGAAGCCCATAGGATCAGGCGCTCCTTTTCTAGCCATGTGTTACATCCGGGCCCATAACCCGGTTGATTCCTTGCTATCTACGTTGGCGTTGGCGTGTGGGTCGCGTATCGAGGCGCAAGGCTGATTATACAATAAACTTCGCTATTGCCGGTACGTAATCCGGCGAGTAATGCGTGATGCGTGATGCGTGAAATCTCGCGAGCACCGATGCTTATTCTGCACTACCCGGTACGGATAAGCTTACGCATTACGCATCACCTTACCCCCTGCCGTTGCTCGACGGCACCTTGCCCGCGTGCGGCTCCTCGAGCGCGTGTACGGGCGACGGCGTGGGTGCCTCCAGCTTCTTCTCGACGGCAGGCTCTGCGGCCTTGTGGCCGTACTCCGCGATGAACTCCTCCACCCGGTCGTGCGCGTCGTCGTCGTGCAGCTGCACCGGAGGACTCTTCATGAAGTATGCCGACGGTGCCTCCAGCGCGCCGCTCAGGTTGTTCTCCAGGGCCAGCTTGATGCAGCGGATCGCGTCGATCACCACGCCCGCGCTGTTGGGGCTGTCCCACACCTCCAGCTTAAGCTCCATGTTCAGGGGCACGTCACCGAAGGTCGTGCCCTCTATGCGGATGTGGCACCACTTGCGGTCTTCCAGCCACGGCACGTAGTCGCTCGGGCCGACGTGCACGTTCTTCTCGCCCAGGTCGTAGTCAAGCTGAGAGGTGACGGCGTTGGTCTTGGAGATCTTTTTCGACTCGAGGCGGTTGCGCTCGAGCATGTTGTAGAAGTCCATGTTGCCGCCGAAATTCAGCTGGTAGGTGCGGTCGATGCGCACGCCGCGCTCGGCGAACAGGCGGGTGAGCACGCGGTGGGTGATCGTCGCGCCGACCTGGCTCTTGATGTCGTCGCCGATGATGGGCAGGCCGCGCTGCTCGAAGCGCCTGCGCCAGTAGTCCTCGCGGGCGATGAACACGGGGATGCAGTTGATGAAGCCGACGCCCGCTTCGAGCGCCTGCTCGACGTACCACTTGGTGGCCATCTCGCTGCCCACGGGCAGGTAGTTGATCACCATGTCGGTCTTGGTGTCCTTGAGGATCTGCACGATGTCGGCGGTGGGGCCGGGGGCCTTCTCGATCACTTGCGAGAGGTACTGGCCGAGGCCGTCGTGCGTCATGCCGCGGTGCACCGGCACGTTCAGTTTCGGCACGTCGGCGAACTTGATGGTGTTGTTCGGCTCGGCGAAGATGGCCTCGGAGAGGTCCTTGCCGACTTTGTTCTTGTCGATGTCGAAGGCGGCGGTGAACTCGATATCGCTGATATGGTAGCCGCCGAGACGGGTGTGCATCAGGCCGGGGATAAGCTGGTCGTCCGGGGCGTCCTTGTAGTACTGCACGCCCTGTACGAGCGACGAGGCGCAGTTACCCACGCCGATGATAGCAACCCTGATCTTCTTCTTGGCCATTAGTTTGGTGTCTCCTGAGAGATTTACAGGTCGGTTACCCACTGAAACAGGTCGCGGTAGTCCTTCAGGCGCTCGCGCTCCAAGCGGTAGATGCGCTGGCGGCCCCGGTTAGTGGGTTTGACCAGGCCCGCGCGCTTGAGTATGTGCAGGTGCCACGAGGTGAGGGGCTGGCTGAGCATAAGCCGGTCCGACAGGTCGAGCACGCTGAGGCCGCCGGTGTGCGAAAGCTCCTGCAGGATGGCCAGGCGGTTGGCGTCGGCCAGCGCTTTGAGGGCGGGCTTGAGGTTGTACATGGCCTCGGCGCGCTCGGGCGAGAGCACGGGCGGCACGAAGTCGCGCGCGTCCATGTCTCCGGACGCCACGCCTTCCGCTTCTCCGTTGATGCTATTCACCGTTCGCATTCTCCGATCCACGCTGCGTAACCTCTCTGACACACTCTCACGCACGGCCCCATATAAAGGGCCGTTTATATAGTACTGCATTTATATGGGAGCGTCAAGGAAAGCGCGAGGGCGCGTGCAGGCGCAAGGGGACAAGCCTGGACGGGCTTATCCTCCCTACTGCCTGGCCGACGTGCTGCTACGGCGACTGCGTGGGCACAGGCGTGCCGGAGGGCACGGGCGAGACGAACGCCGAGGGCGAAGGACCGGGGGTGAAGGTGGTTGGGGGCGAGACCCATCGGCGAGTGGCTAGGTCGAAGACGAAGGTGGTTCCATCTGCCGATTGCATAGTTATGCGCCATACAGCCTCGGAGATAATTCGAAGTGACCCTGACTGTGTTGGTGAGTCATAGTTCTGATAGAGGGATCTCTCGGGGTCTTGAGGGTTCTCCTCTACTGTCATGAGGCGGCCCTGAGCTTCTCTGTACCTAACATAGCCGGCATATGCCGTAATGAGCCTGCCCTCTATGCTTCCGGTCCAGCGGTTCACGTGCCCCATCATCTTGCCTATGGGGTCATCTTCAAGTGAGTGGCTGTAAATGCGCCCATTCTCGGTAGCGATGTAAGGGTAGATGCGGGGTGTTTCAGTAGGAAACGGTGTCGCAATAACAGGGGTGTACTCCGCAGCGGGATCATAACCCGGCGGCGGCGGGTACATCGCAATTGCTGTCCGCATCGAGGCATCAGCCAGATATTCGCGCTTCTTTCGTTCTTGTATCATGGGATGTGCGCTGGGGATTGGCGAGGGGGTTGGAAGAGTCTGAGCTATTGCGAAGGCTGTAGCTTCCACGACCTGGCCATAGTACACGTAGGTCGGCACGCCCGTCGCCACAATAGGCGTGTAAGGCGTCGGGATTGTTGTGCTGGCTACGGACGTCGGGGTCTCGGGAGAAGGGCTTGATGCGGGGCTGACAACACCGTACTCTGCCCTGCCGCAGGCGGTAAGCACGGCGAGCGCGATCAGGCTTGTCCAGAGTACCGGCGATAGACGGCTGTGATGCATAGTGCAATTCGGTCCGCTATTTACTGACTGCGGGATGGGCCAGGCAATAATACCACACGCAGGGTCGCTTGCTTGTAGCCCACGTAGGCTAATCCTCCGCCCCGTGGAGGACGCTCAGGCCGTCATGCCCGGCTGGCAGCGGCTGGGGAGGGTATGAATCGCCCCTAACCGACTCTCATCCGCGCTAACTACACCCTGTCTGCCAGCATGTGCCGTACGCACAATACGTTACTTTACGTATGGCGAATACTACTTTCGGGCCTTATAATCGTCTAAGTCAGAAGGCTCTATCGCCACTGGACATTAAGCAAGGGCGCTTAAGGATTAGCAACACGAGCTTTCGTGCTGGAAACAGGGCAAACCCACCAAAAGGTAGGGACGCAAAGCTATTGGGTCTAAGGTTCTAAGGTTCTCAGCGTCTTCGAACTATGACAGCCAGGCTGCCCGGCACGTTACCGGTCAACCCTCACCCTAACCGGTCTTAGCAGCACCACCGCCAACTCGGGCGGCACGCACCACACACTGACGGCGGATCGCACGGCGCGTTCGCACGCGCACCGTCCGCCGAACGACCCACCCCCTCAGCCGAGTACGACCGTATCAGGGAAGGGCGAACCGAGTAGCAATTCTGGTCGAAAGCCTGCAGTGTAGACTACCGCTTCAAGGAGTCAAGAATGCAGGCGAACAACATCATCGCCAACGACGTAAAACGTCCCGCGGCCCACCCGGACCGCGCACCCCGGCGCAGGTTGCGCCGAACCCTCACGACAGCCGTGGCGGGCGCCGTTATCGCGGCGTCCATGCTCGCGCAGCCCGCCGCCTCGTTGGCGGCCCCCGCGCAGGCAACGCGCATCTCGCTTGGCCCTATCGTGGCCGCAGCGCAGACAGCTCCCGCAGCCAGCCAGCACTTCGCCCAGACCGGCAAGACCGTCCAGGGCGACTTCCTGCGCGCCTTCCGCAAGTACGGCCTCGAAGTCGTGGGCTATCCCGTCAGCGCCGAGATGACCGAGGACGGCATCAGGGTGCAGTACTTCGAGCGCGTGCGCATGGAGCACCACCCGAAGCTGGTCGCGAAGGGAAGGTCCGTGCTGTTCACCCGGCTGGGCGTGGACGTCAGCGCGGGGTCCAACTTCTCGAAGGGGATGCCGTTCGCCTCGGACAGGACCCGGGCCTACTTCCGCGAGACCGGACACTCGCTCACCGGCGCGTTCCTCACCTACTGGAAGCAGCGCGGCGGGCTTGAGCTGTTCGGCTACCCCATCTCCGAGGTGATAACGCAGGACGGCATGCAGGTGCAGTGGTTCGAGCGCGCCCGCTTCGAGTACCACCCCGACCTCGCCCCGAGCGGCAAGGCGGTGCAACTGACCCGGCTCGGCAGCCTCATGTACGACCGCCGGTACAAGAGCGCCTCCGAGGTGCTCCCCTCCGCCGCGCCCGCACCCGCCGCTGCTCCGGCCGCCGAAGCGCAAGCGCAGGCAGCCCAGACCCAGGCCCAGCCCGCGGCCCCGGCCCACCAGATGAGCGCGGTCGAGACCGCCATCATGGACGAGATCAACAGGCTGCGCCGCGAGGCCGGGCTTTCCCCCGTGCAGCCCGCGGGCGACCTGGCCGGCCTGTCGCGCTCGCGCAGCGCCGACATGGCTGCGCGCAACTACTTCTCGCACACCACGCCCGAAGGCAAAGGCTTCCTCGCTATGCTCAAGGAGCGCGGCATCGGCTACAAGTTCGCGGGCGAGATCCTCGCCAAGAACAGCTACGCCGACGACTCCGCCCCCGGCACCGCCATCGTGACCTGGCTCAACAGCCCGGGCCACAAGGCCATCATCTACGATGGGCGGTTCACCCACGCGGGCGCGGGTCATGCAAAGGCCGCCGATGGCATGCACTACTTCACGGTTATCTTCGTGCAGAAGTAGTAAGGTAGTACGGAAGGGACCAACAAGCCGCTGCCCGGCAGGGCGCATTTGCCGAGGCAGCGGGAACACGGGGTTGCCGGTGTGTCCAGAGGGGTCCGGGCACACCGGCTCTCCGGCCCCCGACCCGAAGGAGAGTCTCTTTCCGAGCCACGGGGAGGGGCCTTTTTGACTCTCCCCTGCGCCGCTTACCGCGCGCTGCCGGCACGATCCGCTCTCCTGCAAACCTCTTGCGAGTCGCCCTCCAAATCTATTGCTTATGTCCCGTCAATCCGGTATAATCGGAGTGCGTCACACTTTAGAGCGATGCTCCCGGGCCATGTTATGGGACCGGGTCGTTATCGCTACCCCCCTCGACCGCTGCAGCACGGCCGGATCGCTCGCCCACCGGCTAAAATGCGTACCGGAGCAAGCGCGTGTTGCTCGCAAAGCCGCTGAGTACGGAGGCCTTTAGCCGACGTGCCGTTGTCCTGTCGCCTGTGGGCGGCGCGGGACATCCTGAATTCCATCGATCTTCGGCGGCTGACCCTCTCTGCATTCCCTCGCAATCGCGCTGGCCGAGAACAGGATAGCTGTCATGCCGCGTCTCTCCCGCCACACCCAGAACGACGTCGCGCTCTCGCAAACGCGCGGCGTTGAACCGGCGCACGCTTTCTCCCAGGACAACCGGCCGCCCCTGTCCGATTCCGCACCGGGCAGGCGGCAGACCCGGCGTGCAGCCGCGCAGCGCCCGCAGCCGCGTGTGCCCCAGGCGCTCCACCCGCCTCACCCGGATCCCGCACTGTATAGAGCCATTGTGGAGCAGGCGTTTGACGGTATTATCGTGGCCGGCGCGGATGGGCGCGTGATCCAGGCCAACGCCCGTGCCTGCGACATGCTGGGCTACGCTCCCGGCGAGATACGCGGCATTGACCTGTGCGCTTTGCTGGCGCCCGAGGACGCGAACCGGAGGGAAGGGCTGCTGGCCCTGCTCCAACCGGGTGACGCCCTGCGCATGGAGTGCGTGATGGCGTGCAAGGGCGGCCATGCGATCGCGGTCGACGCCAGCATCAAGATGATGGACGACTTCCACACCCAGGTGATCATGCGCGACGTCACCGAGCGCAAGCATGCCGAGCGCGCTCTGAGGGAGAGCGAGGCCAACTACCGCAGCCTGGTGGACACGTCGCCCGACGCCGTCGTCGTGACCGATCTCGAGGGGCGCATCGTGCTGACCAACAGGCAGGCCACGGAGCTTTTCGGCTACGGCACCATGGAGGAGCTCGTCGGGTTGAACGTGCTGGACACGGTCGTGCCCGGGGACCTACAGCGAGCCAGGGACAACATTGGCCGCGTCCTGGAGACCGGCTCGGTGCGCCAGGCCGAGTACACGCTGGTCCGGCGCGACGGCACGACTCTGCCCGCCGAAGTTAGCTCGTCGCTGGTGCTGAACGAAGAAGAGCAGCCGCACGGGCTGATGAGTGTGGTGCGCGATATCACCGAGCGCAAGCGCGCCGAGCAAGCCTTGAGCGACCTGAACCACGACCTCGAGCGGCGGGTGGCCGAGCGCACCGCCCAACTTGAGCAGGCCCACAAGAACATGGAGGGCGTGTACCTCGAGGCGCAGATGGCGGTGCGCGAGCGCGAAGAGCTGCTGTCGCTGGTGTCGCACGACCTGAAGAACCCGCTTGGGGCCATCAAGGGATTCGCCCAGATGCTGCAGCGAATCGTCGGCCGGGCCGATATGGACGAGGTGACCGCCCGCAAGCTGGTGGAAGGTCTCGCGCAGATAGAGTCGGCCTCCACGCGCATGAACGTGCTGCTGAACGACCAGCTTGACCTGGCGCGGCTCCAGGCCGGGCAGCCTATCGAGCTGCAGAGGCAGCCGACCGACCTCGCGGCGCTGGCCCGGCAGGTGGCCGCGGAGTACCAGCGCACCACCGCGCACCACCGCCTGTGGGTGGTCGTGCCCGACGAGGGAGTGTGGGGCCACTGGGACGCACAGCGCGTCGAGCGCTCGCTGAGCAACCTGGTATCGAACGCGGTGAAGTACAGCCCCGGCGGCGGCGACGTCGAGATCGTGGTAGAGCGCGAAGAGGATGAGGCCGGGCGGTACTGGGCAAGGTGCCGCGTGTCAGACCACGGGCTTGGCATACCCGAGCACGACCTGCCCAACATCTTCGAGTGGTACACGAGGGCCAGCAACGTGGTCGAGGCTATTTCGGGCACCGGCATCGGGCTGGCGAGCGTGCGGCAGGTGGTCGAGCAGCACGGCGGCTCGGTCGAGGTGCACAGCCGCGAGGGCGAAGGCTCGACCTTCATCGTTCGCCTGCCCCTGTAAGCGTATGCCCGCCCGTTGCGGCCCGGCACGGTTCGTGATACCGTTACCGTAGTCCCTGAGTCCCTGCGCGCTCCGGCCGCACACGGCTGCGTTGGCCGCGGGCCGAGGGCGCACCGATCCTCCCTCCCGAGAACCGATGGACGTTTCACGCACCGCCGCCGGGCAACTCGTGGCCGACCTCGACGCGCTCCTCGCGCCGGGCGAGGTCGTGCTTTGGCGCGGCAAGCCCGAGCGCGACCCGTTCGTGTTCCGCACCTGGCCGCTGAGCGTGTTCGGGCTGGTGCTGGTTACGGCGGCGGCCGCGTACATCGCCGTGGTGCTCACCACCGACGCGCCCGACTGGATGGCGTGGTTCGCCATACCGTTCATGCTGGCGGCGCTGTATATGCTGGTGGGGCACTTCCTCGTGACACGGCGCGAATGGGACAACACCGAGTACCTGGTGAGCGAGCGGCAGGTGCTGATCCGCCACGGCATCTGGCAGCCGCGCCTGCTGATGTACAGCCTGAGCGGCCTGCCCCACACGGTGGTCGAGATGCGCGGGCCTGACGTGGGCAATGTGATGTTCAAGCCGCGCGAGGGCCAGGGCTACGGGCCCTACCCCGGCTACCAGACGATGTGGCCCTACACGCCGGGCTACGTGCTCGGCCTGATGTACGTGCGCAACCCCCGCGAGGTGCAGGCGATAATCGAGAAGGCGCGTGGGCAGTGACGGGTGAC
>DASTEB010000161.1:0-6260 GCA_035710025.1 Chloroflexia bacterium | reverse complement strand
GGCACAAAGCCCGACGTGCTCCCTCTCTCCATCGGCGACCCCGAACTGTGCGAGACTGCCCTGTGTACCGTGTCGGTCCCCGAGATGTTCGCCTACTGGCTGCAGGGCGGGCGCATCTCGGTAGGCTTCCTGGGCGGCGCGCAGATCGACCGCCACGCCAACATCAATTCCAGCGTCATCGGCCCCTACGCGGAGCCGAAGGTGCGCCTGCCCGGCGGCGGAGGCGCGCCCGAGATAGCGGCCCACTGCAGGCAGGTGTACATCGTCATGGCCCAGACGCGGCGCTCCTTCGTCGACCGCCTCGACTTCCTTACATCCTTCGGCCACGGCGACGGCGGCGGCCACAGGCAGCGCCTCGGCCTCCGCACGCAAGGCCCCACCCTCGTGGTGACCGACCTGTGCCTCATGCGCCCCGACCCCGAAACGAAGGAGCTTACCGTCGTCTCCGTCCACCCCGGCGTGAACCGCGAGCAGATCGCCGAGAACACGGGCTGGCCCATACGCTTCGTGGACGACGTCGCGCAGACCCCGCCGCCCACCGCCACCGAGCTTACCGTGCTGCGCGACCTGCAGGACCGCACCGCCCGCGCCCACGGAACGGGAGCACGCTGACATGCAAGCCCCCGGCATGACCACTGCCGAGCAAATGGCGGCGCTCTTCTCCCCCGACGGGCACCTGCGGAGGATGCTCGCCTTCGAGGCGGCGCTGGCCCGCGCCGAGGCCCGCGTCGGGGTGATCCCGCAGGAAGCCGCCGGCGCCATCGCGGATGCGTGCCGCGTGGAGTTGTACGACCCCGCGGCAATATTCCGCGAAGCCGTGACCGCGGGTACCCCGGCAATCCCGCTCGTGAAGGCGCTCAGGGCGCAAGTCGCGGAGGCCTGGCGCGACTTCGTCCACCTTGGCGCCACCAGCCAGGACGTCATCGACACTGCGCTCGTGCTGCAGATGCGCGACGGCCTCGACCTTCTCGACGCCTCCCTGCTGCAGTTGTGCGAAGCCTGCGCCCGCCACGCCGAACAGCACCGCGGCACCCTCATGCCCGGCCGCACGCTCCTCCAGCAAGCCGCCCCCATCACCTTCGGCCTGAAAGCCGCCCACTGGCTCTCGATGGCCGTGCGCCAGGTACAATCGTTGCGCGACTGCCGGGGCCGCAACCTCGTGCTGCAGTTCGGCGGCGCGGCGGGCACGCTGGCCGCGCTCGGCGACAACGGTCTCCGCGTAGCCCAGGCCCTCGCCGAAGAACTCGATCTCCCCCTGCCCGACCTGCCCTGGCACGCCGAGCGCGACCGGGTTGCCACCGTCGCATCCGCGATGGGCGTGACCGCGGGCGCGATGTCGAAGATCGCGGTCGACATTGTCCTCCTCGCGCAAACCGAGGTAGGCGAGCTATCCGAGGGCGAGGCGCCCGGCAAAGGCGGCTCCTCGGCCATGCCCCACAAGCGCAACCCCGTCGATGCTACCTTCGCTCTGGCCTCGTCGCGCCTGGCCCTCGGCTCCGTGCAGGTGATCCTCTCAGCCATGCAGCAGGAGCACGAGCGCGCCGCGGGCGGCTGGCAGGCCGAATGGCAGGCCGTCCCCGACCTCTTCCGCCACACCGCCTCCTCCGTCGCCCACACCCTCAACTCCGTACAGGGCCTGCAGGTCCACCCGGAACGGATGCGCGCCAACCTCGAGCAGGAAGGCGGCCTGCTCATGTCCGAAGCGCTTGCTGTCGCGCTCCCGCCGAAGCTCGGCCGCTCGAAAGCGCAGGAAGTCGCCGGCGAGGTCGGCAGACGCGCGCTCGAACAGGGACAGACGCTGGCCCAGGCAGCGGCGGCCGACGGCCGCGTAACGGGCGCGCTCTCCCCCGCCGAAATCAAGAAGGCGCTCGACCCGGCGGCGTACCTCGGCAGCACCAGCCTGTTCATCGACCGCGCGCTGGCCGCCTACCGGGCGCTTCAGGAGATACGCGCTGACCGGGCGTAAGCGAGTGCGCTACATCACCGCCAGCGACGGCGTGACGCTTGCCTGCCGCGAGGACGGCGGCGAGAGCCTGCCCGCTCTCGTCTTCTCCAACTCCCTGGGCACCGCGATGCACGTGTGGGACCCCCAGGTCGAGGCGCTGCGTACCCACTTCCGCATCATCCGCTACGACATACCGGGCCACGGGCAGTCGAGCGTGCCCTCGCAGCCCGCAACCATCGAGCGGCTCGGGGAGGACTTGCTGGCCGTGCTCGACGCCTACGGGCTCGAACGCGCCCACATCTGCGGGCTGTCCCTCGGCGGGCTGACCGCGTTGTGGCTGGCCGCCACGCACCCTGAGCGCGTAAGCCGTGCGGTCTTCGCCAACACCGCCGCCCGCATCGGCTCGTCGGAGACCTGGAACGCGCGCATCGAAGCGGTGCGGGCCGGGGGCATGGCCTCGGTAAGAGACGCCGTCGTCTCGCGCTTCCTCAGCCCCGGCTTCCAGGCCCGCGACCCCGGCACAACCGGCCGGTTCGGGGACATGGTCGAAGCCACCGACCCGGGCGGCTACATCGCCGCGTGCGCTGCCCTCGCGACCACCGACCTGCGCCCCATCGTCCCCAACATCACCGCCCCCTCTCTCATCATCTCAGGCGCGCTTGACGAGGCCACCCCGCCCTCACAGGCCGCCGAGCTGCACCGCGCCATCCCCGGCAGCGAGATGGCGGCGCTCGATGCCGCGCACCTGTCGAGCCTGGAGCAGCCCACCGCGTTCAACGCGCTGTTGCTGCGATTCCTCGCGCCCGAAGCCCCCCGCTAACGCCCGCGCGCCGCCCCTACTCCCCGCCGTCCGTCCCGTCCGCGGCCTGGCACGAAAATCGCTTATCAAAAGCTATTGACCAGTGAGGTTTTGCCTCACCGTGTCCCACTTATTGCCTCGGCCCGGTGAGGGCGCTTCGGGGCCGGGCAGCAAGTGGCAGGTGCCGGCGCACAGCCGCCAATCTAACGGCCGGGCTGTCGCACCAGATCGGGCGCAGCGTCATTGTTCTTGTCCTGGAAGGAGATCGTCGTGCGGGTGTTAATGCTAGTCTCTGAAGCGCCCCCCATAAAGAGCGGAATTGCGCGCGTAGCCGGGGAGTTGACCGAGCGGCTGCGCGCTCGTGGTATCACCATTGACGTGCTGTCGGCCAACGAGATCCCCAGGTGGACATTCGGCGAGTTCCGTTTCAGCTCGCTGGCCCTCCATTGGCCGCGCATCCAGCGCAAGCTGGCCGATTACGACATACTGCACATACACGGCACCGTGCCCACCTTCAGCGACATCGCCCTGCCGCTCGGCCGGTTGGGCCTGAAATTGGCGCGCCCCTCCACCGCCATCGTCTATACGCACCACTCCGATATCGACATCGCGGGCCTTGAGGTGCCGGCCGGCATCTACAACCGCCTGCATTCCAGGTTGCTCGGCCTTGCCGACCACGTGGTCGCCTCAACGCCTACCTATGCCACCATGCTGGAGAACAGCCCAATGGCGACCAGGGTGTCGGCGGTACGCTTCGGGGTCGAGGCCGAGGAGTTCCACACCGGCTCCAACAAGCCCGACCGCTTCAACGTGCTCTTTGTGGGCCAGCTTCGCCCCTACAAGGCAGTGGACGTGCTGCTGCGCGCATGGCAGCGCGTGGACAACGCCGACCTGCACATCGTGGGCGACGGGCACCAGCGGGCCGAGCTTGAGGCGCTGGCAAAGCGGCTCAACCTGAAGTCGGTCCACTTCCACGGCTCGGTGTCCGAGAAGCAATTGAAGGAAGCCTACGCGCAGGCGCACGCGCTCGTGCTGCCCTCCAACCGTAAGGCCGAGGCATTTGGCCTGGTCCTCCTTGAGGGGATGGCCGCGGGCTGCGTGCCCATCTCGTCCGATCTGCCGGGTGTGTCCGACGTGGTCGGCACGTCGGGCTTCACCTTCCCCGTGGGCGACAGCGACGCGCTGGCCGACATACTGTTGAAGCTGCGCGACGATACCCGGCTGCGCAACGACCTGTCGGTGCTCGCCGTGGCCCGCTCCATGGCTACCGACTGGGATTACACAGCCGAGGCCTACCACGGCATATACCGGCAGGCGTACCTGGGCAAGCAACTTTCGCTGCTGCTGTCGAAGAAGATCCACCCCGCGCCGCTGCAGCGGTGGCTGCGCAGCGTGGCCCACGAGGCAGGGGCCGACCGCGCCTCCATCATGCTGCGCGTGCCCGGTACGCACACGCTTCGCATCGCCGCCAGCATCGGCCTGTCGCCGCACGTCGTCAACGACTCGGAGGTGCAGGTGGGGCAGCGGATATCGGGGTTCGTAGCCCACACCGGGCGGTCGATGCTCATTTCACGCCGGAATATGCCCGCGGTTGCCCGGCTCTTCCGGCAGAAGGGCTCCGACCTTACGTCGTCGCTGGTGCTGCCGGTGTGCGATGGGAACGAGGTCGTTGGGGTGATAAACCTCTCGCGCGGGCCGGGGCGCGTGGCATTCACCGAGGCCGACCGCACCTGGGTTGGCAGGCTCGCCGAGCAGGTCGCTCCGCTGCTTGCCGGCCAGCGCGAGAGGAACGCCGAGCAGAGCCACTCGCCCTCCCCTTCCCGGCCGGCAGTCGGCACAGCGCAACCTGCCGTGTCCCCGACCATGATGCGCCGGGTGGGCGCGGTAGGCGCGCACGCTGCAGAAAAGGCCGCTATGCCCACCAAAGTGGCATCTGAGGCCGACGCCGCGGGTGTAGGTGCCTAGGCACGCGAGCGCACCGGGACGCCGGCAGGGGCAGATGCGCACCACACACGGCACAACGGTACACCCGCACGTCGTTTTCGACGGGAGATACATCCAAGACCGCTACCACGGCATCGGCCGCTACGCCTTCCACCTGCTGCAAGAAGCGGCGGCGTGTGCGCCCGGTCTACGCTTCGGCGTTCTGCGCGACCCTGCCCTGCCCGATACCCGCTTCGACTGGTCGGGCCTGCTAGCACTGCCCAACGTGTCGGTTGAGGAAGTAAACGCGCCGCTGTTCGGCGCCCGCGAGCAGATCGCCCTCACCCGCACGCTGGGCGCCCACCGCGGCGCGCTCTACCACACCCCCTACTTCGCCCTGCCCTGGCTCCTCCCCACGCGCGGCCTCGTCACCGTACACGACTGCATCTTCGAGCACGACCCGCGCTACATGCCAAAACGCTGGGCGCGCGCCTACTACCATCTGCTCATGACCGCATCGCTATCGAGGGCGCGGGCGGTGTTCGTGCCCTCGCGGGCCACGGCGGCCGACGTGCGCCGCTTCTACGGCGTGCGCCCCGGCAAGATGGTGATCACTCCCGAGGCCGCCGACGAAACCTTCTACCCGGTAGAGGACCCCGCTACCCTGGTGCGCGTGCGCGAGAAGTACAACTTGCCGCCCGACTTCGTGCTGGCGGTAGGCGCGCGCAGGCCGCACAAGAATTTCGCGCGGCTGGTCGAGGCGGTCGAGCGGCTCGGCGACGTGGAGGGCGCGACGCTGGTGTTCGTGGGCGAGGCCGACGAGCGCTTCCCCGACGAGGCAGCAGCCGCCGCCCGCTCCATGGGCAAGCGCGTGCGCTTCATCGGCAAGGTGCCCGAGGCCGACCTGCCCGTGCTGTACAGCCTGGCGACAGTGTTCGCCTGCCCCTCGCTCATCGAGGGCTTCGGGCTGCCCGTGCTCGAGGCGATGGCCTCCGGCACTCCCGTCGTGTGCTCTGACATCCCGGTGTTCCGAGAAGTCGCGGGCGACGCCGCCGTCACCGCCCCACCCGACGACACGGGGGCGTGGGCGTCGGCCCTGCGCCGCGTGCTCTCCGACCCCGACCTGCGCGACCGCCTGAGCCGCGCCGGACTGACCCGTGCTTCCCGCTTCAACTGGCAGCGCGCCGCCGAGGCCGCCCTGCGAGTGTACCGCCGCCTCGGCGCTCCCGCTCCGCCTGCCGCAGAGTAAAGCGCACCCCTTTACTACCCTCCTCAAAAGCCCGAAGCACGCATCGCCTGTGCTTCGGGGGCATAGTACTTATTGGCATATTTCTTCATGCAATTACCGTACGGCGTTGGCTCGAACGCTCGGTATACTGGCCCTGCGGATAGAGGAAGCATGGGCGCTGCGTCCCTCTATACACCCCGCGAACATTGCGCGCCCACGATCCCCTATTCCACACGCTCTCCCGAGCCGTGGCGGCCGCGCTGCACCGCACACCCGCGTGAAGCCCTGAGCCACTCTCCGCTTACGTCGGGGAGCGTGCAGCCGCTGCCGGAAAGTGAGTGCAAATGCAGTCGTTCCACCCGCAC
>DASTEB010000160.1:0-2886 GCA_035710025.1 Chloroflexia bacterium | reverse complement strand
GGCGGTGCTGCCGGTCAGCGCCGTCTTGTTCAGGGCGCTGCCCGACCGCGGGTATGCGCTGAGCAAGCCGCTGGGGCTGCTGCTGGTGGGCTGGCTCGGCTACACGCTGGCCATGGTGCTCGGCCTGCCGTTCAACAGGGTGTTCCTGATCGGGTGCATACTGGTGGCCGCGGCGGTCTCGGCGTGGCTCGCGACACGCAACGACCGGGCGCTGTGGCGTGATATGGTGGCGCACTACTCGCGCCCTTCGTGGCTGCGCTACGTGCTGACGGCCGAGGTGCTGTTCGCGCTGGCTTTCGCGGCGTGGGCGGTCGTTCGCGCCTACAACCCCAACAACGTGGACCAGGAGAAGTTCATGGACTTCGGGTTCCTGAACTCCATCCAGAAAAGAGAGCGCTTCCCGCCCAACGACATGTGGCTGGCGGGCTTCTCCATCAACTACTACTACTTCGGCTACGTGCTGGTGGCTGCGGTCACCGCCCTGAGCGGCGTGCCTACTGAAGTAGCCTTCAACCTGGCCAACGTCACCATGTTCGCCATGACCGCGCTCGGCGCGTTCGGCCTGGTATACGGGCTGGTCGCGTCGCGGCTGCTGATTCGGCCGGGCGCGCTGCGCGGCACGAGGCGGGAGGTCGCTGTCGAGGCCGCCACGCCCGAGCCTGAGCCGGAGCGCCAGGCAGTGGCCGCGGGGGTTCCGCGCAGGCGGGTGCGCAGCACCGAGGTGACTGCGCCCGTGCAGGCCCCCGAACCCGAGCCTGAACCCGAGCCTGAGCCGCAGCCCGCCCCGAGGAGGTCGCGCACGAGGCGCGCCGCCCGGCCTGAGGCCGAGGTCGTATCCGAGACCGAAGATCCCACCACGGTGGTCGCGACACTGCCCCGGCGAAGGCGCAAGCCCGCGGCCGAGGAGCCTGTCGAAGCACCGCCCGAGCCTGTGGCAGACGGGCACACCGGGCGAGACGTGAGTGAAGTGACCGAGCCTGTGCCGGAAGGGCCTCCTTACCTGCCCGCGCACGAGAGCAGCGACTCGCCCCGGCGCGTGCCGTGGTTCCTCTCGCCGTACATCTACGCCGTGGCTGCGGCGCTCATGGTGGTTGCGATGGGCAACCTGACTACCATGTTCGCCACCAAGGTAAGCGGCACCGACGCGCAGGGCCGCGACGTAACGCTGGAGGGTAACGGCTTCCGCTTCTGCTTCGCGTGCAACAGCGGGCCGGGCTACAACTGGTTCGCCCCCTCGCGGATCATCCAGGACTACCGCACCACACAGGTGCCCGGGCAGCCCCCCGTTAAGGAGAAGGTGGGCTTCGAGACAATAAACGAGTTCCCGGCGTTCTCCTTCCTGCTGGCCGACATGCACCCGCACTTGCTGGCCCTGCCGCTGGTGCTGCTGGCAGTCGGTACGGGCTTCGCTTTCGCGCGCAGGCGCGTGGTCCGGGCAGGCTCGTGGCGCGACGGCATTCCGCCGGGCGTGGAGGGGTGGGCGTCCATCGGCGTGGCGGGCATCATCGCCGGGTCGCTGTACACGGCGAACACCTGGGACTACCCGACCTATCTGTTGGTGATATTGCTGTGCCTGGCGGTGCCGTACGTGGCGGTGCGGCAGCGGACGGGCGGCTGGCGGTGGCTCGCGCCGCTCGCGGTGCAGGGTGTGCTGCTCGTGGCGCTCAGCCTGCTGGTGTTCCTGCCGTTCCACCTGACGTTCAAGTCGCTGGTGGGGGGTGACGCGGCGCCTGTGCCCGATAACCTGGCGAACATCCCCATCGTAGGGTGGCTCCTCGGCCGGCTTGGGCAGCTTCTGCTGATCAACAACGCTGACAAGACCATCCTGGGCTTCGTGGTCATCTTCGGCATCTTCCTGTTCGCGCTGCTTGGCTGGCTGGCGTACGAGTTCGTCACGTACCAGCGGAGGCGAGACGCGGCCAACGAGAGCCACAACGGCAGCTACCTGTGGCTCGGGTTCTTCGGGCTTGTGTTGGTGCTGGCGCTGCTGTTCCGGTTCCCGCTGCTCGGGCTGCTGGGACCGATCGTGGCGGTGTCCGTGGCGATGGTGTGGAACGAGCCGCGGCGGGTCGAGCGCAATGTGGCGCTGGTGCTGGTCGGGTTGGCCGCGCTGATCGCGCTGGTGGTCGAGGTGGTGTTCCTGCGCGACAACTTCCAGATGCGCATGAACACGCTGTTCAAGTTCTACTTTCAAATCTGGGTGATGTGGGCAATCGCCGCGGGCTACGCGGTGTGGCGCGTGCTCTTCGCCGCGTATGGCGCGCACGAACGTGGAGAGGGCCGGGCGCGAGAGCGTGCGGTTGCCCCGACCGGCGCGGGCGGCCTGATGAAGGGGCTGTCGGCGGTGTGGGCCGTGGTGTTCGGCTTGCTGGTCGCCTCCGGGCTGATGTACACGGTGTACGGCGTGCAGTCGCGCCAGATCGGCGGGCAGTCGGCCCCGCGCGGCCTCGACGGCGCTGCGTGGATTCGCAACGAGGTGCCGGGCGACTACGAAGCGATCAACTGGCTCAAGGCCAACGCGACGGGGAGCGACTACATCATCGAGGCGGGGCGCGACGAGTACGGACGGCCGGGCAGGATCTCGGCCTACACGGGCGTTCCTACGCTGGTGGCGTGGGACACCTCGCACGAGATGCTGTGGCGCACCAACCAGCCCGAAGCACGGCAGCAGATCACCGAGCGCCGCAACGTGGTCAACTCCATCTACCAGGGCACCGACCCCGAGGGCGGGCAGCCCATCACGGCCGAGCGCGTGCTCGAGTTGTTGAACAGGTACGGCGTGCGCTACGTGGTGGCGGGCGCGACCGAGCGCGGGCAGCCGGGCTGGGCGCCGTCGAACCCGGGCGAGCAGATGACCGAGTACGCCGAGGGCGTGTTCAGGCAGGC
>DASTEB010000159.1:0-5411 GCA_035710025.1 Chloroflexia bacterium | reverse complement strand
CATCGCGGGCGGGCTGATAGCCACCTTCTTCTCATTCACCATCCTCTCGGGCGGCGTGTACGAATTGAAGAGCTTCGTGATCGTGGTGCTGGGAGGGCTGGGCAACCCGCTAGGCGCGCTGGTCGGCGGGCTGATCCTCGGGGTAATCGAGGGGGTCGTGCCGCAGTTCATCGGCAATACATGGTGCCCGTGCTTGAGTTCGGTCTATTCGTGCTGGTGCTGCTGGTGCGCCCGGCCGGGCTGCTGAAGGCAAGAGTATGAGCACATCTGTAGAGTCGCCCGTACCCGCGGAAGGAGCGCCCGCGACCACTTCGGCCCGGCGGAGCGGGTGGTCGGCCGCGCTGCAGCGCTGGCGGCAGATGGGACCGTGGCTGCTGATTGCGCTGGTGCTGGTACTTGGCCTGCTGCCCTCCATTACCGGCAACCCGTCCCAGCGGGAAGAGTTTTTCACCATTATCATGGCAGTGGTGCTGGCCTCCAGCCTCAACATCCTGCTGGGCTACACGGGGTACGTGAGCTTCGGGCACGTGGTGTTCTTCGGACTGGGCGGGTACGTCGGCCTGTACCTCATGATCACGTTCGGGGTGCCGCTGTGGATAGCCGCGGCCGCGGGAGGGCTCGCGTCGGGCTTGCTGGCATTCCTGCTTGGCAAGGCCATCCTGCGCCTGCGCGGGGCCTACTTCGCCCTTGCGACCATCGGCATCAACGAGGCAATGCGCGCCTTCGTGAACGTGTTCGAGCCTTTCGGCGGCTCGACCGGACTTTCGCTGCACTTCTCCATCTACCAGCCGTACGGCGGGTCGGCGCAGGCTCTTTGGATGGTGTACTACGTCATGATCGCGCTGGCCATCGCCACCATCGTTATCAGCTACATTATCAAGACGTCGAAGTTCGGGCTGGGGTTGATGGCGGTGCGGGAGGACGAGGACGCCGCCGAGGTAATGGGCATCGTCACCCCGACGCTCAAGACGTGGGCCTACGTGCTGTCGGCCATCATACCGGGCATCGTGGGCGTGCTGTTCTTCTTCAAGAACGGCAACGTAGAGCCGCACGACGCTTTCCGCCTGCACATCTCGATCGAGATGATAGTGATGGTGATGCTCGGCGGGCAGGGGACGGTGCTCGGCCCGGTGCTGGGGGCAGGGGTATACCAGTGGCTGCGCGGCTTCCTGCTGACCAACCCGCTGTTCAAGGACATCCAGCTTGTGGTGGCGGGCGTGCTGCTCCTGCTGATCGTACTGTTCGTGCCGGCGGGGTTGGTGGGCTGGTTGAGGAACCGCTTCCGCAGGCTGAGGGGGCTGCTGCCATGATCTTGCAGGTGCAGAACGTGAGCAAGCGCTTCGGCGGCTTACAGGCGCTGTCGGACGTGAACTTCACCGTGGGCGAGGGCGAGATCCTCGGGCTCATCGGGCCGAACGGTGCGGGCAAGACCACCCTGTTCAACGTGGTCAACGGGGTGTACAAGCCCGACCGGGGCAGCGTGGTCTTTCGCGGCGAGGATATCAGCGGGCTGAAGCCGTACCGCGTGGCGCGGCGCGGGCTTGCGCGCACGCACCAGATCGTGCGCCCGCTGAACGAATTGACCGTGCGCGAGAACGTGATGGTCGGCGCGTGCTTCGGCCGCGAGGACAACGACCTGGGCACGGCCGCGCAGATAGCCGATGAAGTGCTGCATCTCGTGGCGCTGGAGGCGCGGGCCGACCAACTGGCGGGCAGCCTGAACGTAGCTCAGAAGAAGCGGCTCGAACTGGCGCGGGCGCTCGGCTCGCGGCCCTACCTGCTGCTGCTCGACGAGGTGCTGGCCGGGCTCAACCCGTCGGAGGTCACTTCGATGGTTGACACCATACGGCAGGTGCGGGCGCAGAACGTCACCATCATCATGATCGAGCATGTGATGCACGCTACTATGTCGGTATCCGACCGTATCATCGTGCTGGACTACGGCCAGATGATCGCCGAGGGCACACCCGAGGAGATCGCGCACAACCCCCGCGTGATCGAGGCGTACCTGGGCGACCCCGGCATGGCCGAGAAGCTGCTGGCCGAGGGTGACGCGGAGGATGAAGCGCAGGCGCAGTTGCAGTCACCAAAGAGTGAGGCGGTGAACTAGCCCATGGCGATCCTCGAAATCCACGATATAACGTCGGGTTACGGCGAGGTACAGATCCTGTGGGGCGCGAGCATGGCGCTCGAGCCGGGCAAGCTGACGTGCCTTGTTGGCGGCAACGGGGTGGGCAAGACCACCCTGCTGCGCTCGGTCATGGGGCTGACGCGCCCGTGGCACGGCAAGGTGGTGTTCGACGGCAAAGACGTCACCAGGGTGCCCCCGTACGCCAAGGCCGAGATGGGTCTGGTGCTGGTACCCGAGGGACGGCAGCTTTTCACCACCATGAGCGTGCTGGAGAACCTGGAGATGGGCGCGACCAACAGCCGCGCGCGCCCGCACATGGAGCGCAACAGGGAGCGGGTATTCGAGCTGTTCCCCCGGTTGAAGGAGCGCGCCCCGCAGATGGCGGGCACGCTAAGCGGCGGCGAGCAGCAGATGCTCGCGGTGGCCCGCGGGCTGATGGTCGACCCGGTCGTGCTGATGATCGACGAACTGTCGTTGGGTTTGGCGCCGGTGCTCGCGCTCCAACTGTTCCAGACGCTGCGGCAGCTTCGGGCGACGGGTCTCACGCTACTGCTGGTCGAGCAGAACGTGCAGACCGCGCTGGCGATCAGCGACTACGGCTACGTGCTGTCGCAGGGCCGCATCGATCTCGAAGGCCCTGCCCGCAAGCTGATCCACGACGAGCACGTTCGGGCGGCGTATTTGGGGATGTAGCGAAGCGCACGACAAGTGCATTGGCTGCATATTGACAAACCGGCCAACTAGCGGATATATACTTAGAGCCACACGCATCCTGCGCCATATGCTCGTTCTGGATGAGCGGCGGTCTCTAACACCGCTAGCAGTGGGTTCAAATCCCACATGGCGCACCAAAAAGGACACCACAGTGACGTAGATACTCGGCACACTACACCCCCCATAGGGACATCGCGCTTCCGGCCCACGCGCTAGAGGCCCCCCGATTGTATCTCCTTCCGGCTCCCCATGCCGGCTTCGTCGTTGGCACGTACTAACCACTTCAAGGAGATACAATCAATGGATACCCTTTCCAGGGCCATCACGGCCCGCGTTTTCCCGAACCCGGCAGATTATCACGCACTCAGGCAGCACTGGAGCAGCCTGGTGATTTCCGCGCGCAGGCATGAGCTTACGGCGGCTCACCACGTCCTCTATCTCGCGCTCCTGGGCAAGGACTGGCGCAAGGCATTTACCCCGGTAACCAACCCGCGCAAGCTAGCGAACGGAGCGTTCGTGGGCTGGCCGCTTTTCAGCTCCTTGCGGACGCTGCATAGCGAGCTCTGCAACGAATACCTGCTTGCCCCCTTCGACGGGCTTGTTACGGTGGAGATGTTGAACGCCGTTCGGCGGTACCTGCCCGCCCCGAATCCCTACCAGTACCGGCCGGAGGCGTTCTCGCGAGGCTCCTTCCCGTTGGACGCCTACCTCGAACCGGTGGAGAGTCCCCGCGATGCCTGAGACGTAGGGCAGCACCCCGCGCGAGGACCTCCGTCCGGATAGCACAGATCCGGCGGTTCCCGCGCATGCCTACGTATTCGTACGCACCGATATACCTATCGCCGACCAGCTTGTCCAGGTCGGGCACGCTTGCCTTGAGGCGGGGAACAGGTTTGCCCAGCCCGAGGCTCCATGCCACCTGGTGTTGTTTGGCGTTCGCTCGGAAGCGCGGTTGCTCGACGCCGCAGCGTGGCTGAATGCCGCGGGGATCAAGTCGGTCGCTTTCTTCGAGCCTGACGATGGCCAGGGGTATACGGCTATATGCACGGAGCCGGTGATCGGCTCTACCCGGAGGCTGCTGAAGCGGTTCGGGCTTTGGCGGATGCCTGACTCGAATGGCTCGTTCGGGAGCAAGGTGGCGGCTGGTTGTGGACGCGGGCCGCCCAGGCACTTGAGATCCCTAACTTGAGGGGAGATTTGCCGTTGGAGGCGGGGACGGGGTGTTAGTAGTTGCTCAGGTGCCTAAATAATAGTAGGTCGCAGCCAGAGGGCACGCAACTCGCGCTCTGCGACTACATCACGCCTACTTTACTTCCCATATCCGCACGTAATGATCTTCTGAAGCCGTAGCCAGCAGCTTGCTATCCGGCGACCAGGCTACATCGTTTACTGCATCAAAGAGTGGAAAGCTATTTACTTGCTTGCGCTGTTGTACGTCCCAAACCTCGACGGTCGGCGAGCTACCTAGAGCTATTAGTGTGCCATCCGGCGACCACCGTACGTGCCCCACAGAGTTGGGGTAGCTCGTAAGCGTCAGGCTAGCTTGCCAGGTGGCTGTATCGATTAGCTTGAGATCGTCACCGGCCGATGCGGCCAGATACTTCCCGTCCGGTGACCAACTTACATCGCTTGTTCCCTCTGGTTGGTCTATCCTCACTAGAGAATCAGAGTTGGCATTTTCCCACCCTTGTTCGCCAGATGGTGCCCACACCGAAACGTAACCCGACCTTGAACTTGCCGGATCGGTAACCAAGGCTCTGAAGGCCAACTGCTTGCTATCGGGTGACCAGGCCAGGGATACAACGTCAGCAGGTATGGTGAGTGTTGCCAGTATTTGCCCTGTAGCTGAGTCATACACTGTAACACCGCTCACAATATCCTTGCTATTTGGATCCGGGTCAATGGAACCCAGCCCGGCAGCCACCAACTTGCCATCGGGGGACCATTCTAGAGCGTGAACCATCCCCTTCACATTCTTCTTGTGAATAGGCTTCCAGCTAGCCGTATCCCATATCCTTACTTGGTCCGACGGTTCGTCGTGTCCGGTAGCCAGGTACTTACCATCGGGGGACCATGCAACCCTCTCTACGCCTCCTCGCTCCAACTTCTGCTGGGTGACCGTCTTTCCAGTGGCCGCCTCCCACACTCTTAGCGTTCTATCGCCGGACCCTGAGCCTATGAGCTTGCCGTCCGGAGACCAGGCCGCACTACCCACCCACAGGGTATGGCCCGTCAACACACGCACAAGACCTGGAGCAGGAGCAGCAGTGGGCCAGGCCAGAGACGGACCTACTACGCCACAACCTGACGCGCCTAGCGACATTAGGACGAGCAGAGACAATATAGGCGCTGGTGAATGGAGATGACGACGCACGTATCACCCCCCAAACCGCTCGATGATCCCCGCGATCTGCCCGATGCCCACGTAGAAGTCCTCGAGGAGGATGTTCTCGTTGGGGGCGTGGACGCGCGAGTTGGCGTGGCCTACGCCGGTGGAGGCGGCGGGGATGCCGTAGCGGGCGCACAGGGCGTACATCGGCCCGGTGGCGGGGGTGAGGGGGTAGAC
>DASTEB010000158.1:0-4288 GCA_035710025.1 Chloroflexia bacterium | reverse complement strand
GGCGCAGGGCAGCAGCCGGGCCTCGAGGCGCGACCAGTAGCGCTTGCGCAGACGCACCCAGCGGTTGGCCATCTCGGGAAACAGCTCGTGAGCGTCGTACACCAGCTTCGCGCCCATCCTGCGCGCTGCCCGGTACGCGACCTCGAGGTTGTTCAGGTCGTGCGCGTGGTAGATGTGCGCGCGGTACGCTATCGCCCGCGGCAGGGCGCGCATCGTGAACGTATGACGGCCCGACAGGACGGACCAAAGCGCGGCGGCCTGCGTGCCCCGCGTTATCCCCGCGAGGCGGTAGACCCACCCGAAGCGCGGATCGCGCCCGCGCACGGCCACCCACTCGACGGGCAGGCCATCTACCGTTCCCTTGTCGTCGCGCTCGTCTGGCGAGCGGGTGAGGATGCGCACGTCGTGTCCGGCATCCGTTAGGCTGTGGGCTTCCTGCAGGATGCGGCGGGTCACCTCGACGTCCTGGGTGACCATGAGCACGGTGCGGCGTTCCATGTCAGCTCAGCGTCACCGCGGCAGGCTCTAGGCGGGCGGCGGAAGCAGCAGTCGAGCGGAAAAGGCCGAGCCAGCGCACGAGGTTGATCCAACGCCATACTCTTGCAATCTCCCCGCGCTCGATGAGCAGAGGAGCCTCGTGTCGGACGTGATCGAGGTCGAGGTACTCGGCTCCTTCCCCGGACGAGAGGAGGTCGAGCAGCTGGGCCTTTCCCTCGCGGAACCAGCGCTGCTCGGGTGTCTCGAAGCCGACCTTGTCGCGCCGCCAGACGATCTCGGGCGGGAGCATGTCGACGAATGCTGCGCGGTGCAGCCACTTGGTCCAGCCCTGGTGGATGCGCAGGTGGGGGGCCATGGTGAAGACGTACTCCACCAGCCGGTAGTCGAGGTAGGGCACGCGGGCTTCTATGGAGAAGGCCATCGAGTTGCGGTCCTCGTATCGCAGCAGGTTTGGCAGCGAGTCCTCCAGCAGCAGACGGGCAAGGTGCTCGTTGAGGTCGCGGAGATCCTCGTAGGCCTCGCCCGAAGCGGACTGGGCGTGCTCGTACAGCCCGGCAAGGTCGGAGTTGAGCGCCGAGCCGGACACGGCGCGCGACACACGAGACTTGCGCAGCTGCCGGAGAACCACCGAGGGAAGCTGAGGCGCCATAGCCCGGGCGAGCAGTGGCAGCGTGCTGACGCCCCCCACGTCGTGCATCTCACGGGCTTCGCGGGCGGCCTGCAGGAGCTTGCCCGCCATGATGAGGTGGCCGAGCCAGACGTTGTAGGGGCGGTAGCCCGCGAGGACCTCGTCGGCCCCCTGCCCGTCGAGCAGCACTGTGACGCCTCGCTCTCGGGCCAGCGACATGACGCACCACTGGGCGAATATGCTGGTCGACTGGAACGGCTCGTCCTGGTGCCAGACCAGCCGATCGAGGTCGGTGAGCATCCGGTCGAGCGTGGGGTAGGTGAAGTTGCCAGCGGCGCCGGTGTGTTCGAGCACGCGGTCGATGTATTCGCGCTCGTTCCACCGGCCGCGCTCGTCGTAAACTGCGCTGAAGGTCTGCTGGTGGTCGCCCAGGCGCTCGAGCGACACGGCGTGCTCGGTCTGCATCAGGTGCCCGGCCACTGCAACGATGGACGACGAGTCCAGCCCGCCTGACAGGCACGTACCCACGGGCACGTCGGCACGCAGCCGCAATCGCACCGAGTCGGTGAACAGGCCGCGGTATTCGGCGACGGCGCTCACAGGGTCGGCTTCCCGAGCAGTTTCAACGGGCAGCCACCAGAAGCGTTTGGCGCGTCTCCCAGCGCGGTCGACGGTCGCGTAGTGCCCGCCCGGCAGTTCCTGCACGCCGTCGAAGAAGGTCTCGCCTCGGCGGTGGCCGGGAAAGCGTCCCTCGGCCACGTACCCGGCGACGGCCTCGGGCCGCGGGCTGAACGGCACAGTGCCGGACGCGACCAGCGCCTTAATCTCGGAGGAGAAGGCGAAAGTGCCTGGCCGCGAGGTAACGGTGTACAGCGGCTTGACGCCGAAGCGGTCGCGAGCGAGGAACAGGGAGCGCGACTCGCCGTCCCACAGCGCGAGCGCCCACATGCCGTTGAAGCGCGACAGGCACTCCGGTCCCCACTGCCGGTATGCCGCGAGGACGACCTCAGAGTCGGTGCCGGTCTTGAAAGTGTGTCCCCGCGACTCAAGCTCGCGGCGCAGCTCGATGTAGTTGTATACTTCGCCGTTGAACACGAGCCAGAGTCGGCCGTCGTGCGAGCACATAGGCTGGTGGCCGGCGGGTGAGAGGTCGAGAATGGAGAGGCGGCGGAAGCCGAGGGCGAAGTCGAAACGCTCGCCGATCACGCCCGCGAAATGCTCCACGGGCGGCAAGCCAAGCTCGGGCCGGGTATGCTCGCCGCCCGCCAGGACAGTTCGCCCCGCGCGCGTGTCCACCAGCAGATAGCCCTCGTCGTCCGGCCCCCGGTGGCGCAGTGACGCGACGCCCCGCCGCAGCGCGTGCAGGTCAACCTGCCGCCCATCGGTGTGCCAGATGCCGAATATGCCGCACATGATTGGGATTATAGGACGGGCACGGGCGGCCGGTCAACCGGACCCGTAGCGTCGCGCCAACGCACCGGCAATTGAAGCGCGGGCGGCAGAAAGCTCTCGAAAACTAATGGCGCGCAAGGCAAGCGCGGCTCCGGCAAAAGTTGCCCCTAGACCAACAGCGACAACAGCCGACAGCCACAATGGGACCTCAGTCGTGGCGTAAAACAACCCCGCAATGACAGTGCATGCCAGACCCGTAAGCCAGACTGCGGCGATCTTGACCGGCTCGTAAGGAATTGGATGGACCTTCTGGGCCGCACGGTACACGAGCAAAGCCAAGATGACATTTGAAATAAGCGCGGCCACGCTTGCGCCCAAGAGGCCAAGCGTGGGAATGAGTGCAATATTCAGTATGATGCTGGCTAATGCGGCTGCCATTGTGCTCCACGCGATCGGCCCCGTACGCTGGGCAAGATTTAGACCAAGGGCAGCAATGCTATAAAGGCCCTGTGCGGCCGCGGATAGCGAGAGTAGCCCCACTACGGGCGCTGCGCTCATATACCTTGGGCTGGCCAGGAACGCAAGTAGGATAGGAGCGAGCGCAGCCATCAGCACGGACACTCCAACAACCCCCGTAGTAAACAGGACAGCCATTCGGGCATATGTCCGCGGTGCATCGGCGTCTCGTGCGATCGCAAGGCTATAAGGACCCCAGGCGAGCTGGAACCCCCAGACGCCCAGTGCCAGTATAGATGCAAGCTGCGCGCCCATTCGAAACACACCGGCTTCTGCGGCGCTCACCATCTGCACAAGGAAGTAGGTATTTGAGAACGAGATGACCCAAAGTGCAAGGCTCGCAGGCACAAGTGGCAGGCCCAAGTGCAGCATCCTGCGGGCCGTGCGTGTTACTGTCTGGCTCCGCGTAACCGCAAGGAAGCGCAGATCGACCGCACCGCGAACAACCCAGGCACCAAACCCGGCGATCGCCGCGTTGGCAATGAGAGTTCCCCAGAGAGCTCCTTCAAGCCCCATGCGCGCAATGCCGACAAGGTACACAACGAGACTTGCGACCAGGACGGTTACGCCCAGGTTCAAGGCCACGTAGCTGCGAGCCCTGAACAGGAAACGCAGGATATTGCTGAAGGCAAAGACCAGCACAGTGAACGGCAGTGCTGCGACGCCCAGCCTGAATAGTCGAGTGTGTTCGCTTACGCCCGTGGACAGGACCGACAGCCAGTCGGACGCCAGCATTAGCAGAACTGCAAGGGGGCCCGCAACGACAACCGCGATGGCAATCCAGAGGGTACAGACCTGGCGCCTTTCGTCTGGGTTGTCCGATGCAAAATAGAGCATGCCGGTAGCCCCGTCGAGTCCCAAGACGGCTATCCCCAGTAGGAGCGCCCCCAGGTTTGTTACGGTTTGGAAGATTCCGTATTCGGCGGTAGTAAATAGGTTTGCGTAAAGTGGCAACAGGATCAGGCCCGTGAAACGGGCGAGTGCACCACCGATGCCGTACGTGAGCGAGTCCCCAGACAGCTTGATCAGGTGCCGGAGCACTCTAGAGCTCCCGGCGCGAATTTGTGTTCACGATGCGCCTTCTGTCACCGAAGAGCTGATCGAGGCCCCGGCTCGTCTGCCGTATGAGGCTAACGCCCGCCGTGCAACCTGGTGCATCTCGTGCTCGCGCCTCACGTACTCCACCCCTCGTCTGCCAACCTCCGCCCACGTCTCGGGCCGCGCGATCAGCCCCTCAAGCACCCCGTACACGCT